>JBEKGL010000597.1:0-2725 GCA_050012815.1 Thermoguttaceae bacterium | reverse complement strand
GATCGGATCAGGTCCCGTGGGATCCCAGGCGTCGAGTTTGCCCGTGGCCGGATTAAATCCAAATCCCGTGCCGCTAAACGGCGTGCCATTGATTAATACTTGCGTGCCGGTCGTTATGCTTCCCGCCGAAACCGGCCCGGTCGCCAGCAATTGATAATTTCCGCTGCTTGGATTCCTCCCCACGATCCGCGTGCTCTCGCCCATAAGCGACGAATCCAAGAACGTCAGCACGCATCCAAGCCGGTGCTGAGGATCGGGATCCGCATTCCAACTCGGAGGATACCTCGTATTATCGGAGGAAACTAGATATCTGAATTCAATTAACTGTCCCCCGGCGACCGCCGAGACTCCGGTAATGCTAGCGATTACAAAATTGTTTCCATACATATCTTCCAGCAAACTGTGCGGGCCGAGCACGGAGGTGGGATTGATCGTGCCGCGTGCGACCTGCATCATGGCTTCGTTCATCAGTTTTTGCGGGTCCTCCAGCGTCTGGTCCATGCGCTGCATGTTCTTCGCGCTCCGTTGCGACTGGCCCGAAATGAGCACAAACGCCACGGCCACCAAGGCGAACAACGCCAATATGCACAACACCAAAAGCAGCAATACGCCCCGGCGGGTATTGGAATATTTATCTCTCATTGAAGCCGTCCTCTTAATCAATTTCTCGCAAAGCCGCAAAGTCGCTAAGAATTTTTTTAATAGATATTTAACATATTTTTTTAAAATATATTTAACATTCAAACGTATCGAATTCGGCATTTATTCATGTAATTTATGATTATTATTTTATTTCCTTTGTGACTTTGCGTCTTTGCGAAAAATACTATAAATCGTTAACAATACGTACTATACCGTCTTTGATTAATGCTTCACCGAAATTGATTAGCAGGCCAAGTTTCATATTTGTCAATTTAAGATATGTCAGAACTTGTTTCTTATGCACGTTGCCAAGGCTCTCAATGGACTTAAGTTCAACGAGTACCTTATTTTCCACAATAACATCCGCTCGAAACCCTTCGTCGAATTTAATTCCTTCATATTTAATTGGTATAATGACTTGCCTTTCGACTTGTAATCCGCGTTTTTTCAATTCATATGCAAACACGACTTCATAAACCGACTCAAACAATCCCGGACCGAGTTTTGTATGGATTTGATATGCTGCATCGACTACCTGCGTAGCGATCTCGTTTTCAGTCATTTATTTGATCTTTCTGAAAATATATTTCTCGCAAAGCCGCAAAGTCGCTAAGAAATCAATATATTGTTATTGGGCATTTTTATTTATTATTATCTTCTCTTTTTCTTTGCGTCTTAGCGGCTTTGCGAGAAATAATTGTTTTTACTTTGTCCAAAGCGGATCCCAATCCAGTTCCACGGTGGTGTTATATACGCCGATCACGCCCGGAACCACGACCAACACGGCCGGCAGGTTCGCCTCCCAATCCGGACCGTTGAGGCTCAGCATGTTCGCGTCTTTGCCCACGCCCACCACGCGGTACCAATAGCAACGATTCAATTGTGGAGTGGCGCCGTCCACATTGTACAGCATAACCCATTGATTTTCCTGGACATTCACCTGATTGTTTAATTGAACCGTGCCGCCGCCGATACCCATCCCCGGAAATCCGGTGCTTGCGCTGATTGTCGCCGTGTGTTCACCATCCAAGGTATACATGGAATCGCTTAGGAAATTCCGTTTATAACACACCGCCACCGATACGTTGAACAACCGCCGCTGAGCCACGGGCAAAGGAATGACAGTCGGCGGAGTTGTGGTATAGTCGATCCGCGCTTCACTCGCCGCCGGCATTACCGTGAAAAACCAGGAATAATCGCCCGTGCTCGTCGCCGATACCAATGTCGGCCGGGCGCTGGAATTCTTCGGCGCATCGAAGGGCAGATCGTCCGACCAGAAAAAAGCTTGTTCCGCTAAGGCATCAAGTATCGGACCGGGCGTTGCAGTTGGCGATAGGGGCGCAGATCGCAGTGTTCGACGCGGCAAAAAAACGCCGGTCGTCGTTTGCCCGAACGATTCCGGCAATCCCTTTGCACGGCCCAACGGATCGACCACGAACGGCATGGCGTCGGTACATCCGCTAACGAGATAAAAGGAGTCCTCAATAGCAGTAGCGGTTTGGTAAGGAGGAGGAAAACCCCAATACTTCCCGGTTATCGTCGGGCCCGGCGTCCAATACCAAAAGCGGAAATCGAGCCAGCGGCCGACTTCGATTTCGCGCATGGCGGCCCGGCCGCAAGCCCCGGACCGGTCGGCCTTGGCCGTCTCCCACAGGGCCAGTTGGCCCAGCGGTATTATCGCCGCCACGCCCAAAAGCCCGATCGACAGCACGAAAATCGATATCAACACCTCCATCAGACTGATGCCGCGACGGGAAGGATGAAGGATGAAGGATGAAGGATGAATGTTAAAGGATAAATGATGAAGGATGAATGATGAATGATGCACAAAACCGCTTGCGGTTTCGCACTGCCCGCCGTCCACTGCCGTCCGCAATTTGCAATTTGCAATCTCCCCCTCAAATCCCTGACCCCTGACCCCTGACCCCTGACCTCTGATCCCTGAACTCTGAACCCTTTTCATATTACCGTCCCCCCGTGCTTAGCGACTCGCGGGCGTATAGCAACGGATCGCTGCCCGCGGCCATCTCGTCGGTCGACACCAATCCGGTTTGTATGTTGATCGTGACCCAGAAATTCGACA
>JBEKGL010000596.1:0-2729 GCA_050012815.1 Thermoguttaceae bacterium | reverse complement strand
GATACTCGACTGCCTCCATCGTTTCCTCTTCATGCTTGAAATGCTCGAATGTATATTTAACCAAATGATCGAGTATGGGTTTGACCACTTGTTGCGCGGATTTCTTTTCCATGGCTTCATATAGTTCATTTATGACGCCGACAATTTGCTGGTGTTGGGCGTCTAGCGACGGATCGCCCACCGAGTAGAAATCTTTCCAAGTAATGATTGCCATTGTTTCTGCCTCCGGTTTGTTCTTAAAAAAAACGATAAACCTATATCCGTTTGTAAAGTACTGCGATGCAACCCTCCCTTGCCGCTTGCAGACATCCATATTACAAACATAGCATATTAAGAGTTGGCTATTTTACTCGATAAAAGGCCCGTGACCTGGCATCCTGAACATGGAAAAATCCTTCCCCACGCATACGACGTAAACGTCGGGTCTAATACCGCCTGCGGCGTCAGAAAATCCCCAATTCTAGAACAATATCCTAGCGCCTATCATCTATTCCATATCCCGATTCCCGAATCATTTCAGGCCAGCCAGCGGGCGGCGTCTTTGGCCCAGTAGGTTAGAATGATGCTTGCCCCGGCGCGACGGATGGCGGTTAGACATTCAAGTGCCACCGCTTGTTCGTCGAGCCAGCCTTTCGCGGCGGCGGCTTTTACCATGCTAAATTCGCCCGATACGTTGTAAGCGGCCAAGGGCACCCCGGGGAAACGGGCTTTGGCTTTAGCGATGATGTCGAGATAGGCCAACGCCGGCTTGACCATTACGATATCGGCGCCTTCGGCCAGATCGAGTTCGATCTCGCGTAAAGCCTGGCCCGCGGCGGCGGCGGGGTCCATTTGATATCCGCGGCGGTTGCCGAACTGGGGCGCGCTTTCGGCGGCCTCGCGGAACGGGCCGTAAAACGCGCTGGCGTACTTGGCCGCGTAACTCATGATAGGCAGGTGCGAAAAGCCGGCCGAATCAAGTGCCTGGCGGATCGCGCCCACCATGCCGTCGATCATGCCCGACGGGGCGACCACGTCGGCTCCGGCCCGGGCGTGGACCAACGCCTGTTGGGCCAAAAGCTTGAGCGTGGCGTCGTTATCCACATCGTGCCGGCCGGTGGTTTGAGTGACCGGGCCGCAATGCCCGTGATCGGTGTATTCGCAAAAGCAGACGTCGGTGATGACCAGGAAATCGCGTGCCGCCCGTTTGGCCGTGCGGATGGCCTGGGATATGATGCCGGCGTCGGAAAGGGCGTCGGACCCGGTGGCGTCCTTTTTTTCCGGAATGCCGAATAGGATCACCCCGCCCAGGCCCAGTTCGACGGCCTGGGAGACCTCGTCGGCCAGCATGTCGGGCGAAAGTTGGAAATTGCCGGGCATGGCGGCGATCTCCTGCTTGACCGCCCGGCCCGGACGGACAAAAAGCGGCAAAATCAAATTGGCCGGCGATATGCGAGTTTCTTTTACCAGTTCGCGCACGGCCGGATTGTAACGCAGGCGTCGAAGACGCGTGATGGGAAAGGGGGCGATATCAGTCATCGTTATTTACTCCGTTGCACGGCCTTTGGCCGCAACTAATTTATTGCAAATTGCAAAATGCAAATTTCAAATTGAACAAAACCTATTTTATAAAATGAGCAAAAAATTGAAATGAACGCAAAATAACATACTGTTCAGGAATAGCATGTTGCATAGGATTTATTCCTTTAACCTTTTGATATATTTGTGTTAATAATTCGCTAAGAAAAATAATTTTCCCACCGGATATTGTTTTGTGTTTGTCTTTGCCACGAAAAACAAACACGGCAATTTGTTCAATTTCTTCCGGCAAATCTAAACCGTTGAAAAGTTTATGAATGTATTTTTTCCCAGCATCAAATTTCTTTTTATACCTTTTTTCTCGGTCTTCCCAAGAACTCGCGTCTGAAGAAGGTTCGATTTGCACCAAACGTTTTGTTTCCGGATGGAAGGCAACAACATCGAGTTCACATTCAAAACCACCTTTACTCCTCTTGCCTACAAAAACATTTCGTCTTACAAAATATCCTTGATATTCATACCATTCTGCAACGAGTTGCTCAAGAAAGTTAATGGCCATATAGTTTTTCTTTATACTAGATAAAACATATGGGCTCTGTGAAAGTAGACTTTTAAAATATTTCTACTTCTTTATTTCAGGCGGAATTTTCGCCCGAACCAATTTGCGGAAAGTGCGAACTAGCGTAGTATCGCTTGCTTTGCCAAGTTGGTTCAATACTTTTTCGATTTCGGCAGGCGGCAGTTGTGGGAAACTGTGACTGGTTTGGCTGGAAATATATGTTTCACTTACATCAAGTATTAAAAATTGCAGACTATGGCCGTCATAATGCCACACCTCAGGCACTTTGAATGCCGCGTAGATCGCCATTTTGTCCGTCATGGATGAGCCGAGGTCGATCTCAACGGCCAAATCGGGCGAGGGATCGGTTGTCAGATCGAGTTCAGCTTTATTTCTAATCAAAGATTCGTGTGCTATATAATAGCAATTGTCCGGCTCCAAACCGCGCTGGATATCCTCACGTTTGAATGTCATAGTTCGGCAACTTTGTACATCGATTCCCAACTCCTCGGTCCATGCATCGATCAATCGTCCGATCATATAACCGAATTGTTCGTGACGTTTTGAGGGAGTCATCATTTCCAATACTCCTCGATCGTAGGTCATGCGGACATGTTCGTTATCAGGTTGCTCGCGCAGGGAGAGATAGGTT
>JBEKGL010000595.1:0-2740 GCA_050012815.1 Thermoguttaceae bacterium | reverse complement strand
CGGGCGCCCGGGGCATAGCGGCCGGCGCGAACCTGCCCGATCAATGGTCGGATACCGAAAATGTGGCCTGGAAAACCGATATTCCCGGGCTCGGCTGGTCCTCGCCTATCGTGTGGGGCAACCGCGTGTTCCTCACTACGGCCGTGAGCACCGGCAAAGTCGAACCGCCTAAAAAAGGATTTTATATTGGCTCGCGGGGCAAGGATTCCGAAGAACTAGAGTGGAAAGTGCTCTGCCTTGATCTGGCCTCCGGCAAAGTGTTGTGGGATCGCACGGTGCACGAGGGCAAGCCCTTCGGCCCGATCCACCAGAAAAATTCCTACGCCTCGGAAACCCCCGTGACCGACGGCCAGTGCGTGTACGTCTACTTCAGCAACGTGGGCGTGTTCTGCCTGGATTTTGAGGGCAATACGGTGTGGTCTGAAACGATTGCGCCCCATCCCACGCGATTCAACTGGGGCGGCGCGGCATCGCCGGTTCTGTACAAGGATCGGCTGTACATCCTCAACGACAACGAAGAGGATTCTTATATCCTGGCGCTCGATAAGCGGACCGGCAAGGAAGCTTGGCGCACCGCTCGCGACGAAAAAAGCAACTGGTCGACGCCCTATATATGGGAGAACGAAAAACGTAGCGAAATCATTACGCCCGGCACCGGCAAAACGCGCTCATACGACCTCGACGGAAAGATGCTGTGGTGGTTTACGGGCATGTCGGGCATAACCATTGCCACGCCGTATTCCGAAGGGAATTTATTGTTTGTCAGTTCGGGTTTTACCATGGACAAAAAGAAACCGCTCTATGCCATCCGGCCCGGCGCGGCCGACGACATCTCGCTCAAGGACGATGAAACCGAGAACTCATTTGTCGTCTGGTGCAACCGGACCGGTGCGCCTTATAATCCCACAACGCTGCTCTACGACAAGCTGCTTTATGTGCTTTTGGATAATGGCCGGCTTAGCGCGCTTGAACCGCGGACCGGCAAGCCGTTTTACGAACGCGAGAAGCTGCCGCCGGGCGCAAATTTCACCTCATCGCCCTGGGCCTACAACGGCCGCGTGTTCTGCCTGAACGAAGACGGCGTGACATTCGCCGTACGCGCGGGCGAGAAGTTCGAAGTGCTGCAAACCAACAAACTGGCCGACGACGACATGACCCTGGCCACGCCCGCCATATCCGGCGACCGCCTGCTGATTCGCACCGCGGCCCGGATTTACTGCATTCGCAAGGAAACAAAAGATTAAGACTATGGGCAACCCGATGAAGATTATCGCGATTGTCGTCGCTTATCGTAAAGGCGAGTTAAAGGGGGAGTTAAAGCGGTCGGAAGTGAATGGCACTTGAACTTCAAGACTGCCGCCTTAGACCACTCGGCCACCCATCCGATGCGGGATAAAATATTATAACATACATCCTAACCGCCTCACAGGCCGTGTATTGGGAGAAGAGCAGAACAAAATGGGGGCAGGAACCCTATCGAAGTCCTTATTCAGCCGTTTTCGTGGAAATGCCGGGAGCCAGTCCATTTTGTTGGATGATCTTAATCTTTTTTCGGCCGATTCAGATGGCCCGTCTTATTGATCGCCCGCAACAAACGCCAGCCAAGGCCGAGGCTCACCAGGCAGCCGGCCAAGCCTAAGGCCGACAACTTCGGCATAAACCACAGATTGATTACCGGGGGTACATCGCGGCTTAAGAGCAATGAAGATCCCAGGAATAGCGCGCTGGTCAACATGCCCAGCACCAGGCGATTGACCGAAGGTTCCAGGCCGCGATGATCGAGGTGGACGTCGAATTTGCCGGATTGAACTTGCTCGAAGATTTCGCTTATTCCGCGGGGCAGCAGTTCGATAACGTGTTCGATTTCGGCCAAGAACCGCCGCAATTTACGCATCCTGCGCAAGGGGGACATGCGCCGCCAAAGGATTTTTTTCCGGTAAGGCCGCATCATTTCCACAAGGTTGAATTTCGGGCTGACCAGTTGAGACGTGCCTTCCAAGGTAATCAGCGCTTTAATGAGCATGGCGATTCGCGCGGGCAGCATGATGCTGTAACGGCGAATCAATTCGGTAATCTCTCTTAGCGCGCCGCCGAGATCGAACTGATCCATCGGTTGGCTGCTATAATGAGCCAAAAAGTCAGTCACATCCAAAGCCAGCGAGGAGCGATCCAAATTGGCCGGGGCCTTTCCCACGCGGATTATAAGCGAGGTAAGATGTTCCGCGTCCTGATCTCCCAGGGCCAGCAACATCTCGCCAAGATCGTCGTGCAACCGCTCATCGATCCGCCCCACCATGCCGAAGTCCAACAGCCCGATAACGTTGTTTTCCATCACCAGGATGTTGCCCGGATGTGGATCGGCATGATAGAAGCCGTTATCGAAGATCATTTCGAGGCAGATGGCGGCCCCGTTCCGGGCGATCTCGGCCATGTCCGCGGCGGGGCGCGGGGCTTGCACGATTTCCAACAATTTCACGCCCTCGACCAATTCCATGGTAAGCACGCGCCTGGTCGATAATTCCGCGTGGGGACGGGGGATGTGGACCGTGGAATTATCGCGAAAATCGCGGGCGAACTGCTGCAAATTCCTTAGTTCGCGGCCGAAATCCAATTCCCGGTGCATTGCCCGCTGAAATTCCGCCACAACCGCCCGAGGTCGATAATTCTGGTACTCCGGGACCCTTTCGGCCAGTTGGGCCAAACCGGCAAGGATCTCCATGTCCACGGCGACCTTTTTTTC
>JBEKGL010000594.1:0-2741 GCA_050012815.1 Thermoguttaceae bacterium | reverse complement strand
CGCTTAAAGGAATCGTTGAATTTTGAAAATACATAATTCCATAGTATAGGATTACTCGTTCCCACGCTCCGGCGTGGGAACGGCACGATTTGGTTCCCACGCAGGAGCATGGGAACCAGGATAAAAGGTGTTGATACAAGTTCCCACGCAGGAGCATGGGAACCAGGATAAAGAATTCCATAGTCGAGGATTGATCCATGTCCGATTTCGGCGACGATCTGAACACACCCAAAATTGCCGTGGTGGGATTTATCGGCTCGATCGTTGTTTTCGCCCTTTTCATACTGATGCAAGTCATGTTTTATTGGGCCGAGGCGCGACAGCACGTGGTAAAGGACATCGATCAGCCCTACATGGAATACGCCAATTTGACCGCCGATCAACAGGCCAGGCTCGCGAAATATCAATGGATGGACGAGAAACAGAAGATCGTCGCTATTCCCATCAAGCGGGCGATGGAACTGGTAGTTGACGGCAAATCCATTCCGGAAAAGGAGAAACCCGGTGCCCAATAAACGCCCGCTATCGACTTGGCCGATGTTTTTGCTATTGGTTCCGGCCGTTTGGGCTGCGCAGTGCAAGCAAGTTTACGCCCAGGGCATAAACACCTTGCCCAAGGATTTGGAAGGAGTCTCAATCACCCAAAACCTCGACGCCCAAATCCCCCTGGACCTCGAATTCACAGATTCCAGCGGAAAGAAAATAACCCTTGGGCAGCTTTTCGACGGCAAACGGCCCACAATCCTGACGATGAACTATTCCGACTGCCCCATGCTTTGCAGCCTGCAACTGAACGGCCTGATCGAGGCCATAAAACCCATGTCTTGGCAGTTGGGCGAACAATATCAAATCATCACCGTGAGCATCGATCCGCTGGAATCGCCCGAACGCTCGCAGTTGACCAAGCAAAAATATCTGGAACACTACGGCCGGTCGGGCTGCGGCGCTGGATGGCATTTTCTCACCAGCCAAAAGCAAGAACGGATCAAGAAACTCGCCGGTTGCATCGGATTCGGCTACAGGTACGTGCCGGAAAAAAGGCAGTTCATGCATCCCGCCTTGTTGACAATATGCACGCCCGGCGGGCGCGTGTCGCGCTATTTCAGCGGCATAAAATATAATCCGCGCGATTTGCGGCTTGCATTGTACGAAGCCGGCGAAGGCAAGGTCGGTTCGGCCGTGGATCAGGTGTTGTTGCTGTGTTTTCATTACGATCCCGAATCGGGCACTTACGCCTGGGCGGCGATCCGGCTGATGCAATTCGCCGCCGCCTTGACCTTGTTAATTCTCGCCGGCATATTGGCCATGTTTTGGCTGCGCGAATGGCGCAAAGCAAAACGCACACAAGCGCAAGGGACGCCATGATATTGCTTTCATCACTGCCGCCGATATGCGCCTGTCCCATCGCCGGCCGGTTCTCTTTAATCGGAGATTCTTTCTGGCTGCCCGAACAGGCCTCCCAGATCGCCCCAACGGTCGATTGGCTGTTCTATTTCATTTATGCCATATCTCTGTTCTTTTTCGGGTTGATCGTGGCGCTGATGACGACTTTCGTCATTCGCTACCGCCGCCGTCCGCAAGCCGTGCCCGGCCCGTCGCCCGACCACAACACGAAACTCGAACTTCTCTGGACTCTGATCCCGTCGGCAATCGTCATATTTATTTTTTATCAGGGCTTTACGGCCTATTTGGACATGCGAACCTCGCCCAGCCTGGCCTACGAAATCAACGTGATTGCCAAAAAGTGGCAATGGCTGTTCAAATATCCCGACGGGCACGTGGACGAAGTCTTGCACGTGCCCCTGGACGAACCCGTGCGCCTGATTATGACTTCGCAAGACGTAATCCACGGGCTGTACATACCCGCCTTCCGCATCAATCTGGACGTGGTGCCCGGCCGATACAACAAGATCTGGTTTCGCGCGGTCGAACCGGGCGAGTACCAGTTGTATTGCACTCAGTACTGCGGCACAGGCCACTCGGACATGACCACGAAGGTCGTTGTCCACACCCGGAGCGATTTTCAGAGCTACCTGAAGAAAGAGGCGAATCCGCTTAAAGACCTTGCGCCCGCCAAGGCCGGCGAGTTGCTGTATCAACGCCGCGGCTGCGCCCAGTGCCATTCCATCGACGGCACGGCCGGCAACGGGCCGAGTTTTAAGGGCATCTTCGACAAGACGACTGAATTTAGCAACGCCCGGCCCACAGTGGTCGATGAAAATTACATCCGCGAATCGATCCTCAATCCGTCGGCCAAGATCGTCAAGGGATACCGCGACCAAATGCCGACATTCAAAGGCGTGGTAAGCGACGAGGAAATCACGGATTTGGCCGAATTCATTAAATCTTTAAAATGAAAGTAAAAGGGGTCAGAACTATTTTCTCTATTGGAAAAGAAAAAAACAGGACAAACATTTTTGAAGAAAGAAAATAGTTCTGACCCCTTTTACTGAAAGGTTATAATGTCAGAACCCTATCACACAATCGCCGGCAACGACAACTACCTAAAACATCCCAGGGGCGTGCTGTCGTGGCTGTTTACGCTGGACCATAAACGGATCGGCCTGATGTACATGGTCTCGATTTTGGCCGCCTTCCTGCTGGGCGGAGTTTTCGCGATTCTCATCCGCATGGAATTGATGTATCCCAATAAAGTCACCGAAACCCAGGCCGCGCAAATAACCCTCGTCCCTCGGGAGATCTTCACCAGCGACGGCTATAACCAGCTTTTCACCATCCAC
>JBEKGL010000593.1:0-2745 GCA_050012815.1 Thermoguttaceae bacterium | reverse complement strand
TGCAGGTTCTCGGCCGCTTCGCGCCAGCGGTTGCGATAGACCAGTTCGTTGAATTCGGGAATGCGATTATTTACCGGGCAGCCCAGCGCGTGACAATACGGAATGCCGCAATCCATGCACCGCGCGGCCTGTTCGGTAAGGACGCGGGCGATCAGCGGACGGTCGATTTCGTACCAGTCCTTGATCCGCTGGGGGATCGGGCGATGGCCGGTCTCGACCCGCTCATACTCGATGAACCCGGTTGAATTACCCATGATGTTTTTCCTCGTTTTGTAGGACGATTTTGAAAATCGTCATACAATATGCCGCAAAACCGCAAGCGGTTTATGTACAAGTGGGCAGTGAACTGCCCACCCCTAATCTCCAATCCCCAATCTCCAATCCCTAATCCCTAATCCTAATCCCTAATCCCTAAATTCTATACACTTCCTCGGTGGCGGGTGTTTGTTCGCTGCGGACTCGCTCGTGCTGGCGCATTTTTTCCAGGGCCTTGCGATAGTCGATGGGCATGACCTTGACGAACTTTCCCGACATTCCCCGCCAGTTGTCCAAAATGCGTTTGGCTTGCGCGCTGCCGGTCAACTGATAATGTCGGCCCACGAGTTCTCGGATGATCCGCTGATCCTCGGCCTGCCGGATGGACTCCAATTCGACCATATCCAGATTGCACAAAGTGTCGAAGAGTTGATTTTCGTCGAGCACATAAGCCACTCCGCCGCTCATTCCGGCGGCGAAGTTGCGGCCGGTGCGGCCTATGACCACCACCACTCCGGCGGTCATGTATTCGCAGCCGTGATCGCCCAGGCCTTCGACCACCGCCCGGGCACCGCTGTTGCGCACGGCAAAACGCTCGCCGGCCAGGCCGTTGATGAACGCCTCGCCGGAGGTGGCGCCGTAGAGCAGCGTGTTGCCGGCGATGATGTTTTCCTTGGGATCGAACGTGGAGCCGGGCGGGGTGATAACCACGATCCGCCCGCCGGACAGCCCCTTGCCCAGGTAGTCGTTGGCTTCGCCTGTGAGTTGCAACGTGACGCCGTGGGCCAAAAATGCGCCGAAACTCTGCCCGGCCGAGCCGGTGAAAGCAAGTTCGATCGTGCCGTCCGGCAATCCGGCGCCGCCCCAGCGATTGGCGATCCGGCTGCTTAGGATCGTGCCCACTGCGCGATGGATGTTGCGGATGGACATCTCGCAACGTGCGGGTTTGCCGGTTTCGATCGACGGGCCGATCTTTTCCAGAATTTCCCAGTCCAAATGATTTTTGAGATTATCGCCTTGCGGTCGCACGCAGCGCGGCGGACAGCCGTTTAATTGGTTAAACTGTGCGAATACCGCCGAGAAGTCCAGGCCTTGCGCCTTCCAGTGATCGATCGCCTTGCGGCAGGCGAGCCGGTCCGCGCGGCCCACCATGTCGTCTATTTTACGGAATCCCAAGCTGGCCATGATCCGTCGGACGTCTTCGGCAATGAAGGTCAAAAACCGCACCACGTATTCGGCCTTGCCGGCGAATTTCGCCCGCAGTTTCGGGTCCTGCGTGGCTATGCCCACCGGGCACGTGCCCAGGTGGCATTTGCGCATCAGCAGGCATCCCAGCGTGACCAGGGCCGAGGTGCCGAATCCGAATCGTTCGGCCCCGAGCAATGCGCCGATGACCACGTCTCGCCCGGTTTTCATCTGTCCGTCGACTTGCACCACGATCCTGTCCCGAAGGCCGTTTAAGAGTAGGGTTTGCTGGGTTTCGGCCAGGCCGATTTCCCAGGGCGTGCCGGCGTATTTGATCGAGGAAAGCGGGCTTGCGCCGGTGCCGCCATCGTGACCGGAGATCAACACCTCGTCGGCGTTGCCTTTTGCCACGCCGGCCGCCACCGTGCCCACGCCGACCTCGGATACGAGTTTTACCGAGACCTTCACGCCCGGGTTTGCGCACTTCAGGTCGTAAATCAATTGGGCCAGGTCCTCGATGGAATAAATGTCGTGATGCGGGGGCGGCGAGATCAGCGACACGCCGGGAGTGGCGTGGCGGAGGCGGGCGATTTCCTCGGTCACCTTGTGGGCGGGCAGTTGTCCGCCTTCACCCGGCTTCGCGCCCTGGGCCATCTTGATCTGCAAAATCCTGGCGTTGACCAGGTACTCGATGGTCACGCCGAACCGCGCGCTGGCCACCTGCTTGATGCCACAATTAAGCGAATCGCCGTTGGGCAAGGGTTTGTATCGGGCCGGATCCTCGCCGCCTTCGCCGGTGTTGGAGTTCGCGCCCAGCCGGTTCATGGCCAGGGCCAAAATCTCGTGGGCCTCCTTGCTTATCGAGCCGTGCGACATGGCGCCCGTGTAGAATCGCTTGACGATTTCGTCGGCCGGCTCCACCTCGTCTAGCGGAACGGACTGGCCGGGCACAAACTCGAACAGTCCGCGCAGCGTCATCAAGTCGCGTGTCTGATCGTTTACGGCCCGGGCGTACTCGGCGTAAATTTCGGCGTCGTTTTGCATCACCGCTTGTTGCAACTTGGTGATCGTTTCCGGATTCCAGAGGTGATTTTCGCCATCCAGCCGATATTGATACTCGCCGCCGAAATCCAATTCCAATTCGGCGGGCAACCTTGGTTCGTAGGCCGCGCGGTGTCGCATTAGCGCTTCGCGGGCGATTACGCCTAGATCGCAGCCTTCGATTTTCGTAGCCGTGCCGGTAAAATATTTGTCGATCAGATCGCGGCTTAATCCCACGGCCTCGAACTGCTGGGCGGCATGGTA
>JBEKGL010000592.1:0-2746 GCA_050012815.1 Thermoguttaceae bacterium | reverse complement strand
AAGGTAGCCCGAGATATAACGCCCCCCTCCTTGGACTTAACCGAATTGCACGTTTATGCCGTA
Organism: Thermoguttaceae bacterium; assembly: GCA_050012815.1. Classification (GTDB taxonomy): domain Bacteria; phylum Planctomycetota; class Planctomycetia; order Pirellulales; family Thermoguttaceae; genus JBEKIK01. The sequence continues at coordinate 2,683 of JBEKGL010000592.1, read as the reverse complement.
TTTTCTAGCGTGCTTCGCTAAAGGTGTTGTAAAGGGCAAGCAAGTTTTCGGTAGAGGTGCCGGATTGGACATTGTGCACGGTGTTGAAAACAAATCCGCCGCCGCGACAGAAGATTTCGATCCGCCGGCGAACTTCCCGGCCGATTTGCTCCGGCGTGCCAAAAGGCAATGTCCGCTGGGTATCCACGCCTCCGCCCCAGAATGTGATTTTGGCCCCGAATCTCTCTTTCAAAACCTCGGGATCCATGCCGGCGGCCGAACATTGCACGGGATTGAAAATATCGAAACCGGCATCGATCATGTCCGGCATCAAGGCGATAATCGATCCGCACGAGTGGATAAACGTCTTCCACCGTGTGTTTGCGTGTATCCAATCGTTCAGCCGGCGATGGAAGGGTCGATATAGTTTGCGATAGGCCTTTGGACCGATGAATGGCCCGTTCTGCGTGCCGAAATCGGTGCCTGTCATGAAGACCACCGTTATGGGATCCCCGACCGCATCGTGGTATTTCGCCAGATTTTTCAAGGCGATTTCGCACTGCCGATTGAACACCTCGTAAACATAATCAAAGCGGGTAACCGTGCTGACGTACCACTCTTCCACGTCGCGGATGCCTTTTGGATGTTTCAGCCAGGGGGCGGGCACAAGGGCGATGTCGCCAAAGGCCATGCCGCCGAAATTCGCCACGATCGCCCGGTCGCTTTCTTTGGATAAACGTTCCGCTTCGACCGCGAAATACTGCAAAACATCGTCCGTTACCGGCCCATATTCTTCCAGATTGTCCTCGACGTTGAGGTGATCGTCGTCGATCGGATTTTGGCGTTTTGTCGAGTCGAAATAAAACCCGCCCCTTGGCATCCTGCCGCTGGGCGGAACCGACCGGTCGCCTTCGGGATACATAAGGATGTCGCCGTTGGGTTCCGGATCGGTATTGAATTTGCCCGGAACCAGTACCGGCGTGCCGTCAAAGGTGGTCCAAGGTTTCCAGTCCTCATTTTTAAACCCGAACATAGTCGAGGGCCTGCCCAAAGGAACAACGTCCACGCCCAGTACGTCCAACAGGTCAGGGCCGATTTCGCCCAGCATCTGATACGGTTCGTTTACCTTGACCGGCGTGCCCGGCGGATCGAGCTTTAACGCCTGCCGCAGTTTATACACGCTGCCGACCTGCATGCCGGTGACTGTCGTAGCGCCCAGGTCAAGCGGAATGCGATCGGGCTGTTGATGATTTAAAGCGGCTTCAAGGCGTTGTCTGGAATTCATAAACAAAAGAATACGTAGAAAGCCCCCCAAAAACAAGCCTTACGCAACTCTTTGTTAGGTAAAGCGTTATTAAGCGGCTGTCCAAGTATTACTCCCCTCGCCGGGCACCGACCGAAGGTTGGTCGCGGGAGAGAGGCTGGGGGTGAGGGCGGATAGCCTTCCAAACTCCCAAGTTATTCTTGGACAGCCGCTAAGTCGGGGCGACTGGACGCCAATTGAACTTATTCTGTGGGGTGCCGCGGCCATCGAAACGCATATCCAACGCCTCATCATTGTCTTCATCCAACGGTTACTCCCCTGACTCTCGCGAAACTGCAAGAGTATTTTCACGCTGCGCGGAATCCCTCTTGTGCCTGCGGGTACCCCGATAGCCAAGCTATCGGGGCCACCCGCCACCGAGCACAACTGAAGAGGAAAACAATCCAATTGCGTCGTCAATTAAACCTTTGCATAGCTTAATCCAGGAGCCACTTTTGATCAATCAACTATCCACTACCCAACACACCTACTTGTCCAAAAAGGTTTGACGACGTACAATAATGCAGTTTGGGGGTTTGAATCGACAGATGCCGCTATTTGGTGGGAAATAGCCTTCCAGTGTGCTGATCAGTCCAACACCCTCGACGGCCTAAATGTGTAGGGGGGTAAAATGAACAAGACCGCGAAAACAACCATGATCGACATCACCCAGGATGATCGTGACCTTGTCGAGTCCACTCCGGCGTGTGAGCAGTTTCCTGACGTGCATGAAGAACTCGATACTTGGCTCGCGATTGCGGTAGATGCCTTGTTGGACGGCGTTTGGGAATAGAACCTTCAGTCGGACACGATTCAATAATCTGACCGGTACCCCGAACTCCTCGGGTAGCCTTACATATTGCTTGATAGTCTCTTTTATGAAAGGATCGATCCGTGAAAAGACAGATTCAGTTTTGCTCTTGGTTGTCCAGCCGCATGAAGTTTCTGTGGTGTCTGACTGCCACACTGGCATTGCTTATAGTCTCAGGCCGCTTGGGATTCGCCGCCGATGAGTTTCAGGATTTGGTCAATCAGATTCCGCGTTCGGCCAACGCGGTGATGCTACTCAACCTGGAAAAGGCGAAGAACAGCCCTCTGGGGATAAAGGAGGATTGGAAGGGGAAGATCGAGAATGCGTTTGCCGCTGGTGCTTCCCGCGTGCCGCCGCAAGTGGCGCGATTTGTAATGGCTTCTCAGATCGACTTTGAATTCATGGAGCCTGTCTGGGAAGTCGCGATAATGGACCTTGACGAAGAAATTCCTTTGGGGCCATTGGCGAAGGCCCGCGGCGGCACGTTGGATACGATCGAAGGTCTGCCGGCGCTCTTATTGCCGAACGATACGTACCTGGTGCAACTAGGTCCCAAGACGCTCGGCGGGATGGCGCCGGCGAACCGTCAG
>JBEKGL010000591.1:0-2747 GCA_050012815.1 Thermoguttaceae bacterium | reverse complement strand
TTGGTTGTGCCTTACGCCACGCCAATATCGTCCGCATCGACGAGGTTGTATCGCACGGCCGCACCCACTTTTTCGTGATGGAATTCATCGAAGGCCGAAATCTGCGGGACTTTGTTAAAATACGGAAGAAACTCCATCCGCTCGAAGCTACCCGGCTGATGCTGGATATTACCGAAGGCTTGCGTTACGCCTTTGACCACGGTTTGACGCACCGCGATCTTAAAATGAGCAACGTGCTGGTTTCCAGCCGCGGCCAGGCCAAGTTGGTCGATTTCGGTCTGGCATCGATAGATGAGACTCTTAGCGATGACGAGTTGGACCGTTTACCCAATCCCCGCACGATTGATTACGCCGCCTTGGAACGCGCCACCGGCGTTCGCAAGGACGATACCCGCAGCGATATCTATTTCCTCGGCTGCATCTATTACAACATGCTATGCGGTACGCCTCCGCTGCCGGAAACCCGCGACCGCATTCAACGCCTCAGCAAGCAGCGTTTTTTAGACGTCGTTCCCATCCGGAAGGCAGATCCAACTATTCCCCATTGCGCGTCCGTAGTGGTCAACAAAGCCATGCAGTTGGATCCAAGCCACCGGTACCAGAACCCATCGTTCATGTTAAACGACCTTGAAATCGCCTACCGGCGTCTGAATGAACTGGCACAAGCCACAAGCGAGGGACCGTCGCCCGATGACACACAAGTGGAGGGCGGAGATTCGTCGCTTTCGCTTTTGAATTCCCCCCTACGAGGCCATACCGTGATGGTCGTGGAATCGGATGGCCAAAGGCAGGATAACTTCCGCAAGTGTTTCAAGAAGGCCGGCGCACGCGTGCTGTTGACCAGCGATCCGGGCCGAGCCCTGAGCCGGTTGCATCAAGATCCCAAAATGACCGAATGTTTGATTATAGATGCGGAGTTTATCGGACGGCCCGCCTTGGAATTGTTCAATGAATTAATCGACAACAACGACACTGCCTCGATCCCCGCCATATTGCTGGTCGAAGAAAATCAAAAAAAATTGGCCGCCCATGCAAAGACTTCCGATCTTCGCCGCGTTGTTTATATGCCCATCACTACCAAACAATTCCAGGTTTTACTGATGGAATTACTTGGTGCAAAGGCTGAAAAAGAGGGGTAAAGGCGGGCAGTAGGGATGCTGGAATGGGGAAGGCAAAAGGGGGAAGGATGAAACCGCTTGCGGTTCCGCACCGGGTACCCTCTGGGTGACCACCCGCCGCCCAATGAAAAATGACATCTTTCCGGTCGATTGACGGTCCGCGCGGCGACTCTATAATAATGCTGGTTGATTTATTACCAGAAAAAAGGAGTTATAACATGCACCACGCCGTTGAAATTCAAGATCAAAACTTCGAGGGCGAAGTTCTCAAAGCCACCATGCCTGTGTTGGTCGACTTTTGGGCAACCTGGTGCGGTCCTTGCCGAATGATTGCCCCGGTAGTCGAAGAATTGGCGGCCGAAAATGCCGACTCCGTCAAAGTGTGCAAGCTCAACATCGACGATAGTCCGAATGTTGCAGCCGGATATGGCGTCAGCAGTATTCCCACCTTAATGATTTTCAAAAGCGGCCAGGTCGTGGAACGTTTCGTGGGTGTCCAGCCGAAAAAACGCCTGCAAGAGGCGCTCGATCAGGCAAAATCCTGAGGCTATTTGTCCTGTAAAGCAGTGACCATTGGTCGCGGTCGTGAAAAAACAAATGGCATTACAAATCTTTTACCGCGACCGACCAACCGACCATGCCGACCAATGCTGCGCATCGGTGCCCGATGGTGCCCATTAGTGCCCGTCGCGGCTTTATGAAAAGGCAGGAAACATCTTGTCTTGTTTGTGCAGTTTCTCCATACCCTCACCCCTTCCCCTCTCCCAGTGGGCGAGGGGAGCAATTTGCAGTATTTCAGACATTATTTAAAGTTAATTTGGACATGTCGTGTGCCGATTAAGGAGTTTAGGAAAACTTTGCCGACTGCGCGGAGTTTGTCGAACGGCCGTCCTTCCTAACCTCGGGTGTGGCGCGAATATGTCCAGTACAAAAACTGAAACGACGCTGCCTCAAAGTCCTACAACAGGCATTCAAGCTTTTCTTCCGGATGCACGCATCGATGCCGCTCACTCTTTTGATGGGCAAGATTCTGATATTATGCCGGCGGCTATGGTGAATTCTTCCATTGATTCGGATATTGAATCAGTTATTGCGGATTCGGCTGAAAATGTGTCCGTTCTCGCGGCCGTGGAATTCCCAAAAGGTGATTTGGCAAGTGAACAACTTCAGCGGCAAGCCGAGCAACTGGCCCATTATTTACGCGCCCGGCAGGATGAACTCGACCATCGCGAAGCGCAACTGAACGCGGAGATCGCCCAATTGGAATCCGATCTGCGCAAGGCCCGCTTGTGCCTTTCCGAACGGGAAGCCGAACAGGACGAGCGCCGGCAAGAGTTGGACAATAGGGAAAAGGATATCTTGGAGCGATTGGAGCGATTGGCCGCGGCCGACGCCGCGTTGCAACGTAAACTCGGGGCCGAACTCGAATTCGCCGACCATTCGGATCATCTTCTTCTGGAAAACAAGCAACTTGCCCGGCAATTGGCGGATCTAAAGGAAGAACGCCGCCAATGGGAGATCGAGCGGCAAGCGGCGGAAAATGCCTTGCAGTACGAGCGGCAACAACTCGAAGCCCGGCAAGAGGCCTCACTGCAATTGATCCGCCAAAGGGAATCCCAACTGGAAAAA
>JBEKGL010000590.1:0-2755 GCA_050012815.1 Thermoguttaceae bacterium | reverse complement strand
TCATTCATGGCTTTCATGATATTGGCTTTTTATACATACGTCAATCCTTTTGGAGATGGGAATGGTGTACAAATAATCACGCCAAATACTTATACATGGAAAAAGAAACAGAAAATGAATTTGATGTATGTTTTTTCAAATATCATTCCCTGGGTGTCAAAATGGCAGTCTGGAAAGATATTACCAAATACCTCTACCAGAATCTACCCAAAGAAAAATGCGTAAGTATTTGCCAATAAATAAGTTACAAATGCCGCTTTTTTCATTCTCTCCAACCGGCATACTCTTTGCATTAAATGATTCATAATATTGAGAGTGCCAGAACCGGTCGAAATATGCCTGGATCCCGCACCTTCAATTTTCATGGAACTAACTAAACTTACAACTGATTGTTTGGCCTTGGGCTATCTAAACACGTATGGCTTGCGTCCAGCCCACATCTGATACGTTTGAAAGGAGCACGTAAATGGCTGTTGCGGAAAAAATCATTGGCATCGATCTTGGTACCACCAACTCGGTCGTGTCGGTTATGGAAGGAAAAGAGGCAAAGGTGATCCCCAATGCCGAGGGCAACCGTTTGACACCCAGCGTGGTCGCGTTTACCGATAAGGGCGAGACCGTCGTTGGCGAACCCGCCCGGCGACAGGCCATTACCAATCCCATGCGCACGATTTACTCCATCAAGCGTTTCATGGGCCGGCGGCACAACGAAGTGGCCTCCGAGGAAAAAATCGTGCCTTATAAAATCGTGGGCGGACCGGAAGATTACGTCAAAGTCGAGATCGGCAATAAAGACTATACGCCTCCGGAAATCTCGGCCTTCATTCTCCGCAAATTGAAAGAAGCCGCCGAAGCCTACTTGGGTCATAAGGTCAACAAGGCCGTCATCACCGTGCCGGCTTACTTCAACGACGCCCAGCGCCAGGCCACCAAGGACGCCGGCCAGATCGCCGGGCTGGAAGTGATGCGGATCATAAACGAGCCCACGGCCGCATCGCTGGCATACGGCCTGGACAAGAAAAAGAACGAAAAAATCGTGGTCTTCGACCTCGGCGGCGGAACCTTCGACGTTTCCGTGCTCGAAGTGGCCGACGGCGTGTTCCGCGTCATCAGCACCAACGGCGACACGCACCTAGGCGGCGACGACATCGATTACGTGCTCATCAAATACGTGGCCGAGGAATTTAAAAAACAGCAAGGCATCGACCTGATGAAAGACACCATGGCCTTGCAACGTCTGCAAGAGGCCTGCGAAAAGGCGAAAAAAGAACTGTCTTCGGCCCAGTCGACCGACCTGAACCTGCCCTTCATCACGGCCGACGCCAACGGCCCAAAACACCTGCAAATGACCATTACCCGCTCGCAGTTCGAACAACTCGTAGATCACCTGATCGAGCGTTGCCGCGGGCCGGTCAACCAGGCCATGCAGGACGCGCATCTCTCGCCCAAGGACATCAACGAAGTGGTCCTCGTGGGCGGATCCACGCGCATTCCCAAGGTGCAGGACCTTGTCCGCCAGATGTTCTCCAAGGAGCCGCATAAAGGCGTCAACCCGGATGAAGTCGTGGCCGTGGGCGCTGCCATTCAAGGCGGCGTGCTCACCGGCGACGTTAAAGACGTGCTCTTGTTGGACGTCACGCCGCTGTCGCTGGGCATCGAAACCCTGGGCGGAATCATGACAAAACTCGTTGAGCGCAACACCACCATTCCCACCGAACGCAAACAGATCTTCAGCACCGCCGACGACAATCAGATGGCCGTTACGATCAAGGTCTACCAGGGCGAACGGCAAATGGCGGCCGACAACCGGCTCCTGGGCCAATTCAACCTCGAAGGCATTCCGCCCGCCCCACGCGGCCTGCCGCAGATCGAGGTGAAATTCGATATCGACGCCAACGGCATCCTCAACGTCGCCGCCAAGGACCTCGGCACCGGCAAGGAGCAAACCGTGCGCATCGAGCAGTCCAGCGGCCTGTCCGAAACTGAAATCGAACGGATGGGCAAGGACGCCGAAGCCCACGCCGAGGAAGACAAACGCAAACGGGCGATAGCCGAACAACGCAACCAGGCCGACTCGATGTGCTGGCAGTTGGAAAAACTCATTAAGGAGCACGAAGCCAAACTGAACCAGGCCGACAAGGACGCCGTTACCCGCGCCATCGAAAAGACACGCGAGGCGGCCAAAAGCGACGACGTGGAACGCATCAAATCGGCCGTGCACGAACTGGAGCAGGCTTCGCACGCCCTGAGCAAGACGCTTTACGAAAAGGCCGGCGCTCAAACCGGCGCAGGCGCCGGCCCACAGCCCGGCCCTCAACCCGGCCCCGGCCCCCAACCCGGCTCAGGTCCATCCTCATCCGGCGGCGGCGACGACGACGCCATCGACGCGGAGTTCGAGGTGAAGTAAGTTGTGGTCCCCTCTCCCTCCGGGAGAGGGCTAGGGTGAGGGCGGTGAGATTCGGCGATTGTATATGAAAGAGAGATAACGATCATGGGACTGATTTGGACGCATACTGGTCCGTATCGCTTGGCAACGTATCAAAGCGAGGCGGACTTGGAAAATGCCATTCTCCAGGTTCAGGATTTGCTATTTGGCACCAATCGCATCTACCTGCCCATTAAAAGAAAGATCGGAGCGAAAGGGGGTGTGCGTAACGTTCCGGACGGCTACCTAATTGATCTGACCGGCAAGCAGCCGCGACTTTATGTTGTCGAGAACGAGTTGGCGGCCCATGACCCATTGCGGCACATTGCC
>JBEKGL010000589.1:0-2756 GCA_050012815.1 Thermoguttaceae bacterium | reverse complement strand
CCGACGCCCACATTCTTGAATAAACGATTGAGATAGGGGATTTTGTTGAGGATGGGGACGCCGTATTCGCTGCGGCCTTCGCTAAGCCGCTTGATGCCGCCTAAAAGCACCGTGCCGCCGTCAGGTACGCTGACCGTGGTGGTAACGCTGACGAAGGAGTAGCTGGGCAACTGGACCGTAACGCCCGAGACTGTCTTGGACGCAGTATTTTTCTTTTTTGTACTATTGTTGGGAGTGTCTTGGACGCCTTCACTCGAGGTGTCGGTCGTGGTGCTTGTCGATCCGCTGAATGTGAATGTGTTGACCGTTCCGATATTACTGAAGAATGGCACGACGGTCAGTCGTACGAATCGCCGATCATTGGAAATGACCGCCTGCACGGACATGGACGTGCCTTCGGACAGTACGACAATCACCGGCTGTTCAGCCGCGGCAAAGTCGCCTACCACGGGAATCACGGTCATCACAAACGGAGTTTGCGTCTGATCATAAACCGTGGCTGACTGGCCGTTAAACAAAGTAACTTTGGGGGCTTGCAGCACATTGGTGCGTTTATCGCCTTGGGCGGCGTTGATGAAGAAGTAGGCTTCGATGTCGCTGAGGATGGCGAATCCCAATTGGGCGCCGGCCGTGGCGTCGAAACCGCCGAATTGCGGCACCGACAGGCCGTAACTGTTCTGGGTGAAGGGGATATCCAGGTCCGACGTATACACCGAGCTCGAATTCCCCGCCGAAGTCAGGCCGACGATCGCGCTCTTGGTGCGGTTGGAGTCGGTGCCATCGTATACGGCTTCCGTGTTTACCGCGGTGGAATTGGCGGGCACAAGCACCGAGCCGAAACCGGCCACCTGGTTCTTGGCGTTGCTGTGGATATTGAAGTCGAAATTCACGCCGATCCGTTCGAAGAAATTGTCGGTAAGCGTTATGAAGCGGACTTCAATGGTCACCTGTAAATCCTGCATGCGGCGCAACTGTTGCAGGAGGTCCACTATTTGTTCGTGAACGTCTTGAGTTTGTTTGACTACGATGCTGAGGTTCATTTCGAAAGGCTCGATCGAGCCCAGTCCGCCCATATCATCCCAAGAAGATCGCGCACCCGCCGAGCCCTTAATCAAATCGATTAGACTGTCGAAATCGGCTTGGGTGCCGCCGCCTAGACCCCCGGGGCCGGATCCGAAGGGTTGTTGCGGCTGGTTGTGCATACCCCCGGCAACATGGGGCGACGTGGGTTGTGCAAGCACGTTCGGATTGATCATCCCTGTGCCGCCTTTGCCGTCACGGCCGGCCAACACTGTCAGCGGCGTGCCGGCGGAACCGAAAGGCGCATTGCCGCCTCCAAAGCCGATGGTCCCCATGGCGTCGTGATAGGCCGAGTTTAAGCCCATCGGCCCGGGCACAAAATTTGGAATCGGTATCACTAGGTCGGCCACGTTATACGTTCGAGTGTATACCTCGTTGTCGCATCCTTGTTCGCTGGTGATTTTGAGCACTTCGTCCTTGACGACATAGCTTAAATGAAGCGGTTGAAGTATTAAATTTAAAGCGCTTTTAAGCATGATCTCATGCCGCACTTCGATGGTTACCTCGGTATCGGTGGTCACGCCTTCCTCGGCCAGGCCCTTCGGATCGAGATAGATGTTGATTTCGGCGATCTTGCCCAGATAATCGATGACTTTACTCAGCGGTGCGTTGGTAAAGTCCAGCGAAACCGGCGTTTTCAGTTTCTTATCGATCTCGATTTCCCGTTCGGTGCGATTGCGGCGGCGTTCGGCTTGGGTCAGTTTTGCCCGGTTCTTGGTCAGATCGTCCCAGGTCTTGGCGTCGGGCATTACATAAGGATGTTGATCGTTGAAAGGTATGCTGGATTCGTCCACGGAATTCATGGTCGTCCAGAAACCTTCTTCTTTCCTATCCTTCAAGGCGTTATTGCTCATCACCCGATACAAAAACTTGGCGTCGGTGAGTAGTTGTTGGGTGACCGGATTGTTGGGATCGAGTTCGGCCGCCCGTTTGGCCACTACCTGGGCCTCTTCGTAGCGCTGTTCGTCGCGGAGGTGGTTGAATTCGTCGAGCAATTGCGCGACTTTTTCCTCGGTTTCATTTTTCACCCGCCCTTGGCGTTCAATCTCCTGGCGAGTGCGATTGTTCTTTTCCGCCAGTTCCAAGTGAGGCCGATTTTCTTCGATAAACTGCTTGGTTTCGCCGATCGCCCGATCCGCCCTGCGCAGCAACTGATCGCGTGCGGAAGGTTCCAAGCCGGCCGTTTCCACTTTTTTGCGGCCTTCCTCCAGCAGACTCAAGGCCCCTTTCGGATCGGATTCGCGCATGGCCTTGGCGTTGACTTCCAGATGGGCCAGATCGGCGGCGACTTGCCGGGCCAGGACCTGCTGCCGGGCCGCGGTCTCGTCCAAAAGGGTCGGCGATTGTCCGCCGCCTTGGGCCGCGCCGTGCTGCACCGGACCGGAAAGCAACTGCAAATGATCCTGCAACCGCTGCGCGACTGCCGGATCCAATTCATTCTTGCGCGCGGCGGCTTGGAGGAAACGCTGGTACGCCCTGTCTCTGTCGTGGGCCTTAAGCGCCGCTTCGCCCTGTTGGAACAAACTCAACGCCGATGCTGACGACGCTTCGCTATTGCCCGCGCCGGGCGTGGCAATCGTTTCCGGCGGGACCGTCGGCGGATACGGCATCGCCGCAGCGCCGTTTTGAGCCAAATTATATTGCCGCACGACCATTCGAGATCCGGATTGCTCGTT
>JBEKGL010000588.1:0-2766 GCA_050012815.1 Thermoguttaceae bacterium | reverse complement strand
GGGCGGGGCACGGGGGCTTTATTCACTTTCTTCCTAAAGACTCACTTGTCTTATTACCGTTTTTTTGTAGACTAAGAAGTTCTTGTGGAGTCGGCGTCAATTGACTATATCGACAAACGATGCTGATAAAAAAGCATAACATAAACCTTTTAGATGAGTTATCGAATGGCGAGAAAACTGCAAGTTAACAAAGTCAGTAAGCGACATGCCAAGACAAAGATTCGCGGCAAAAAGAAAGATCCCATATTCGTCGACGGCCAGCGCCCGCGACCGATGTACGTGGAGTACAAAGACGTGGAATTGCTCAAAAAGCTGACCAACCGGCAGGGAAAAATCATCAGCCGGCGCAAAAGCGGGTGTACCGCCATCAGTCAACATGCGGTGACCAAAGCCATCAAACGCGCACGCTTTATGGGACTTATCCCCTACGTTGGCGAATAAACCCTAGTAATTCGGCGTCGGCGGGCGGTATAAGCCGATGTTGATCGAGCGGAACCATTCGATCGTCTTAATCAGGCCTTCACGCAGTGGCACTTTAGGCTCCCAATTCAGACGCTTAATGGCCAATGTGATATCTGGCTGGCGTTGAACAGGATCGTCGGTCGGCAAAGGCATAAAAACCAGTTTCGAACTCGATTCGGTTAATCCCAGTACCAATTCGGCCAATTCTCGAATTGTTACCTCTTCCGGATTACCCAAATTGACTGGTCCGACAAAGTCGTCCGGCCCGGACATCATCCGAATTAATCCTTCGACCAGGTCATCGCGATAGCAAAACGAGCGAGTCTGATTACCATCGCCATAAATAGTGATATCTTCGCCTGCAAGTGCCTGCCGGATGAAATTGGAAATTACCCGGCCGTCGAAGGGATGCATCCTCGGACCGTAAGTATTGAAAATCCGCGCCAGCCGGATGTTTATCGCATTTCGGCGGTGATAATCCATGAAAAGCGTCTCGGCCGCCCGTTTTCCTTCGTCGTAACAGGCTCGCGGGCCGAGTGTGTTGACCGACCCGCGGTACGTTTCCGGCTGCGGATGGACCTCCGGATCTCCGTAAACTTCACTGGTCGAGGCCTGCAGCGCCTTGGCCCCGCATCGCTTGGCCATTCCCAACACAATAATTGCCCCCATTACCGAGGTTTTCATGGTTTTAATGGGGTTGTGTTGATAGTGTCCCGGGGCGGCCGGGCAGGCAAGATTATAGATTTCGTCAACTTCCAGAAAGATGGGCAATGTAATGTCGTGCCGAATCAACTCGAAATTAGGCTCGGAGAGCAAGTGAGCGATGTTCGATTTCTGCGAGGTAAAAAAATTATCCAGGCAAATTACATCGTGCTTGTGTCGGATCAGGCATTCACAAAGATGCGAGCCTAAAAAACCCGCTCCGCCAGTGACTAAAATCCGCTTGAGTGTTGACACGGCATGTAATCTTATTTCTTGAGATGGATGGATTTCATTAGCGAGTATAGTCCGTACATCAAGGAGGTGAAATACTAATCAAAAAACTAATATATTTTACAGAATAATCAGTTATATTTCGTTTGGTTTATTTATATACCCCCCCTAAATTATGATGGCTTATTCACGCATGTGGTTTTCCACGTCTAAAGCCGTATAATAGGGTATTCTCACAATAATGCCTATGTTAGATATATATTTCCCCACCAAGAGCCTCTGACAAAATCATGCCGAATCATAATTCCTCCAAAACCTTGGATACCGAGAGTGTTGGAGAATTAATCGACGGTTCGTCTCCTTCGCTCCTCGACTCGGAAAAGAACTTAGGGCTTATCTCGCCACGACCGAAAAAAAAGGAGCGATCGACCGCGGCGAAGGAATTAGACGGTCCGGAGACAATATCGCAAGGATTTCTGCAACTTGTAGTCCAAGTTTTGCCTGCTCGAGTAGCCGTACTCGATGACCGGGGAAAAATCGTAGTAATAAATCAGGCCTGGATCGATTATTGCAAAGAAAACGATTTACCAATCAAGAAATTCAACGTGGGAAGCGATTATCTGCAACTCTGCCGCAAGGCTCTAGGGCTTTGTTGCGAAAATGGCCCGAAAGCCGCCGCGGGCATTGAAAGCGTCATGGCGGGCCGTCAAGATTCATTTTACCTGGAATACCCTTGCCCATCCTCGAACGGGCAGAGATGGTTCCAAATGCGGGTTTCTCGGTTCCATTACGGTGGAAAAAGTTGGATTCTGGTCAATCATGAAAATATCACCGGACCCAAGCAAGCCGGTATAATGCTCGGCCAACTTCGCGACGACCTGGAAACACGCTTGGAACAAAGCGCTACCATTTTAAAGGCCACCAATTGGGAACTCAAACAGGAAATTGCCCAACACGCGGCCGCCGAACAAAAAGTGGTCGAAGAGCGCAATAGGTTCCGCACCCTGGTTGAAACTATTCCTTGTGGAATCGTGGAATTCGATACGAATGGAATAATCGCTTTTGCCAATGCCGAGTTCTATCGCTTGCATGAATATCCCCAAGGAACCTTGACGGGAAAATACCTGTGGGATGTGATTAAAACAATGCTTCCCGATGTTCATAACCACATCGAGAAGATGTTCCGTGAACAGCCTACTCCATCTACCATTTATAATAGTTTCAGCGATCCAAACGGCAATTGCATCGATCATAAAATAGATTGGAATTACCTACGCGACGCCAAGGGCGATGTAATTGGACAAGTTGCAGTAATCACCGATATAACCCGGCAACGCCAAGCGGAAGAAGAGTCCCGGCAACACATGAACC
>JBEKGL010000587.1:0-2785 GCA_050012815.1 Thermoguttaceae bacterium | reverse complement strand
GTCACGCTTTGCTCCTCCACCGCCGAGGCGATGGTTCGCGAGATCTCGTTGACCTGCTGGATCACCTCGCTGATCGAGCCGATGGACTTTATCGCCTCGCCGGTGGAAGACTGAATGCCCTCGATCCGCCCGCGGATGTCTTCAGTGGCTTCGGCCGTCTGCTTGGCAAGTTCCTTGACCTCGGTGGCCACCACGGCGAATCCCTTGCCGGCGTCTCCCGCCCGGGCGGCTTCAATCGTGGCGTTTAGCGCCAGGAGGTTGGTTTGCTCGGCGATATCCTGAATCACCTGGATCACCTTGCCGATCTCGTCGGCGGCGTTGCCGAGTTGGCCGATGGTCTCGTTGCTGGACTGGGCCATCTGAGCGGCGTTGCCGGCCACAGTCGACGCCTGTTCGGCGTTCTTGGCTATTTCGGAAATACTGGCCGTCATTTGCTCGGTGGCCCCGGCGACGGTTTTGACGTTGGTCGTCATTTGCTCGGTGGCGGCGGCCATGTTATTCATATTGGTGGCCATTTCCTCGGCGGCCGAGGCCACGGTGGCCGATTGGTTGGTAGTCTCTTCTGCGCCGCTGGCCAGTTGGGCGGCGGTGGCCGACAGTTTGGTGGAAGAACCCGCCAGGGTCTTAGTGGATATGGCAACTTGGCTGACAACTTTCCATAACTTACCCATGAATGTATTGAACCATGCTGCAATCTCGTCTGTTTCATCATGAATGGCCATTTGCATAACGGAGCACTCGTGGCAACTTTTGAATTTACCGCTAATAATCGATGGACAGCGGATTTCACTGGCCGCATTCGATCCGACTGTATCCCAACAACTGCCGGTCTTCCCATATTCAGGACAATCGTGCTTGTTACATTTTTTAATAGAAGAACAGTTAACCTTGCGCATGGGAAGCTTCTTGGTCAAATCACCCTCACCCTGTGCAACATCTTTTAACCCTGCCGTGATGGCCACTAAGGGACCGACGATTTTCTTGGATGCCCAAATAGAAATTATTCCAACGGCAATCAACATCACGACGGTGGCCACGAAAGCCCAGTATAGGAATCCATTAATTGCACTAGACAGTCGCCCGCGCGCATCCTGAAAATCGTCTGCATACGCGCCTGCGCCGATCACCCAATCCCAAGACGGGAAGTAAGCGATGGCGCAAATTTTTTCGCGAGTGTTGTTGTCGCCGGAGTTTTTCCAGGGATAAAGTTCAAAATCGCATTCTCCGTTCTTGAGGGCCAGGCCCTTTTGCACGATGGATTGAATGAATAGTCGCCCGTTAGCGTCTTTCGCTTCCCAGATATTCTCGCCGTCGCGTTTGCCTTTTTGCGAGATGATGTAATGGCCTTTTTGTTCGCCGGAACCGCCCAAGACATAAACATATCCCGTCTTTCCGACGACGATGTCCATAATAGCTTGTCGCATCTCGGGTACCTCTTCTTGGTTTACGCCCACGGAAATTGCTCCTACAACACGTTTTTGATCGTCGAGCAATGGCTTATAGGCTCTGATGTAGCAGCCGTTCAGCGAGCGTGCCAATCCTGTGTATGTCTTGCCTTGAAGCAAGGCGGCGATCACCGGGTCGGGCGTGCCGTCCGGGCGAGTTGCGGGGATGTATGTTCCCACGGCTCGCGTGCCGTCTGATTTTTGGACGTTGGTACTCACGCGAAGCATGTCGCCGGCCTCGCTTATGCGCTGGAAGATGGTGCATGTTCCTCCCACCAGCGACGCAACCTTGTCCACGACCGGCGATTGTTTATCGGCCCTCGAATTCAGATCCAGCCGCATATCGTCGATCATCATTTTCGGCATGTGGATTTCCTGCGTTTCCTTGCTTAACTGGTTGGTCACTTTCCAGGTCGCCATCTCATTAGAGAAAGTAATTTTACCTGTGCTTGCCAGAACATCACTGGCCACATTCAGATTTTGGGCCACTTTCTTGTTAACGCTCGCATCCTGTGCTTGAAGTATGCGATAGACGTCCTTGGCGATTGCGGCGCATTGCTGCCGGGCTTGAATATCCAGTTCCGCCGAGAGTTCCCGGTCGAGCGAACCCTTACGGATCTGGAGCATGCCCATCAGCATTACTGCCGTGGCGGCACTGCCGCCTAAACTCAGCATGAGTATTTTGGATTTGATCTTCATCACAAAAATCCTTTAAGGTTATTTATCGTGTTACAGTCCCGACAGACTGGGCCCCTTCACGGCAATCGCCGCATCCACATCAAGGAGGATCAGCAGTGTTTTGTCCAGTTTGTATACACCCTTGAAGAATCGCCCGTCGACGCCGCTGATGTTGGCCGGTGGTTGATCGATCTGTTCCGCCCGTGCCAGCACCACGTCGGCCACGCGGTCGACCAGCAGCCCGATTTCCTCGTTGCCGGAATTGACGACCACGGTCCGGCTATATTGGTTAATCTCGGTCTGACCCATCTCCAGGACCTTCCGCAGGTCGACCACGGTAACAACCTCTCCCCGCAGGTTAATTACTCCGCGGACGTGCGGCGGCGCTTGCGGGACGGGCGTCACGTCGACCTGCCGGTTGATCTCCTCGACGCTGTGGATATCGATTCCGATCAGCAGATCGCCGACGTAAAAAGTAACGAATTCCACCTCGCCGGCGGATCTGACGGATCGCGATATGGTTTTAGTTGACATGATTATCTCCCCGCGCCTGATTCCGCGTACTGTGCATGCGTACCCGCTTCATGTTTGTTTGTATGAAGATAGTTGGCTATTGAATTCATTAGCCGCTCGCGATCGAGCTTGATTTGATAGTCGTCGAC
>JBEKGL010000586.1:0-2786 GCA_050012815.1 Thermoguttaceae bacterium | reverse complement strand
GCCTGGCAGCCGATCGAGGCCCGATATCGCCTGACCCGCCGCTGTTGCGAGTTGCTCTTGGAATTCGGCTTCCAAGTGAACCTGCTGACAAAAAGCGCCTTGGTATTGCGTGATCTGGACTTATTTTCCGGCCGTGATGTAAACGTCGGCGTGTCGATAGCGACGCTCGATGAGGGCTTGAGTAAACTATGGGAACCTCAAGCTGCAAGGGTGGCTGAACGATTGCGGGTTATCGAAGCGGCCCGAAATGCGGGGCTGCAAACCACCATAATGTTCGCCCCTTTGCTGCCTTTCCTGTCCGACGGCCCGGATTCACTCGATCTGCTGTTTCAACGCGCCGCCGATTTGCGGGTCGATTCGATACTGGTTGACGCGCTCAATCCCCGGCCCCGAGTCTGGCCCTCGGTGGCGGGCCTGTTGCGCGACCACTTTCCCGAGTTGCGGGAACGCTACTCCAAAATCTTGTTCAATCCCAAAATCCGCGCGGAGTACCTTGCACAATTCCGCAACGAGGTCGCACTCGCCGCCGTGCGATTGTCTTTAACCGATCGCGTTACGAAGTGCTTTTAAGCCATAACCAGTTGGCACTCTGGAGGCTGAAGGCCAGCAACTGTAGGTGAAAAGCGGATTGCTGACTGCTTATCGGATTAGCGATGGCGATTCCAGGCCAAAGCCAGGGGACCGAATGCGATGCGCACCAGGGGCACTGCGATTATGGCAAGGGACGCAAAAACGTACCAAAGCGTGAATCCCGACGTGATTAGTTTCATCCAGCAAAATATTCCACATACACAGCCCGCGCAAAACAACCAAATAACCGAGGCTAGGGCAATATTGTTCCACGCATACAACCGCCGACGTCGGAGCACGGTGAAAATTCCACACGCCAGAAATATTTTAATTGCCGCCAGGATCCACAAAGCATACACGAGGGTTATTTGCCATTGTATACCTTCTTGTTTGGCGACATGGTGAAAAATGATGCTGGGAATAAACAGATATGCCGGGTAAATCGCAAATCCAAAGAACACTGTCAGCCATCTTCGCCCCATCAGCGGGACGAATATGTTTTCCACGGCCAATCGCCATGTGCCCGCCATGGTAAGGACCATGATGGCGCAGGCGAAGGCGATCCCGTAAAACGGCGAGGAAGATCGCGTTATCATAGTCAATCGCAAACCGCTTTCCGTAATATAACCTTTATAGAAAAGCATGGCGGATGCTATTATGACAGCCAAACCATACGTCAGGATCACGCTTTTCGCGGCGGCCTTGAGTTTAACGGCAACCATTGTCGCACTGCTCATGGGCCGGATAGCCAGGAACGACGACGGCTCCCGTTCTCTTCGCGCGGATATGAATTTTCCCCAGTGGCTGTTGATATTAAGAAAAAATCCGAGGAGCGTTAGAAAGAGAAACAACTGCATCAGGCTAAACAGGAAAAAGCCTTCCGGCGGTTCGGGGTTTAACTGGTTTACTATTAGAAATGTCACGAAAAGGGGCGTCGTTAACAATGCCGCAAAAAGAAAGAAATTGCCGTGCATTCGCCACTCCAGCCAGAATTGCGCCTGCGATGCGGTTTTGAAAGGTCGTCTGCGAGCCATTGCCCAGCGCAACGGTTTTAATAAGTCTATGGCAAACCAACGCCAATTGGGGTTGCTGCCGCGGCGGGCACGTGAAACCGCCATGACGGCCAGCCCACATGCAACAAGTAATTGCCCGGCCAATGCATAAACTATGCACGTTTCAGACAACTGGTATATGTAACACATCGGGATCAATACGGCTTGAATGCCGATCAACAAGGCCAATACCGGAAGACGCAGCCAGGCCAGCGGCAAGGGCGACCAAACGACGACCTGCAACCAGGCAAGACAAGTTGCCGCAAGCAACGGCGGCCAGTAATGTGGGATTGAGATTCCCGACGGCCGAAACACAAATTCCGTTATAATTACACAGACCGCCGCCATTGCCAAAGTTCCATAGAGCATCGGCCAGACAACCAGCATCGGAGTCCGCATCGGAAGGGTGAACATTCTTGACGGAAAGGCGGAGTCCTTGCCCGCCACGTCGATATCCCCCCCAAAAACAAAGATCACCATCAGGCCGATCGGAATTCCAATCAAGGGAATCGCCAGATCGAGGCGATAGATCATCAAGGCGGGATCCTTAGGCATCGCCTGGCAGCAAACGATAACCAATATCAGATACGCCAGGGCGCCAATGAACCATAAGCGGTAGGGGGCAAATAGTTGCCAGGCGATTGCGACGGCTTGCGAGCGCATGATCTACTGCTCCTCCACGGCGGGCGTCGCGCCTACTTGGGCGACAAAAATCTCATCCAGCGAAGGGACTCGGTGATCGACTATACGGGCCCCGGCTTCGGCGGCCGCCTCCTCTATCGCACTGAACTGACCCCGGCACACAGTGGTCCACTCCTGGCCGTCGCCCTGCCAGCGAAGCGCGCCGGGTATTGCCGGCGGTTGCTGCTGCTTTTGTCTGTAACGGAGCGTGAGCCGATGGTAGGTGGATTTGAGATTGTCCATGCCGGAACAAATGGCGACTTTGCCTTGGTGAATCATGGCGACGTGATCGGATACCCGTTCCACTTCGTCGAGCAAATGCGATGAGAACAACACGGTTCGGCCCTCGCTGGATATAGTGCGGATGATGGCGGCCAGGATGTCGCGACGCACAATGGGATCCAAGCCGGATGACGGTTCGTCCAGCACCAGGATCTCGGGCTGATAGGCCAAGGCGACTAGCAATCCGGCCCGGGCGCGCTG
>JBEKGL010000585.1:0-2788 GCA_050012815.1 Thermoguttaceae bacterium | reverse complement strand
GATCGAATCGAGCCGCCGGCGATTCCGCCAGTGCATGTTGGCCAACGATTATGTGCTCCAGGCGGCCGTCAGCCTGTTGGAGTGCATCCGCGACAACAAGGTCCGCCTCGATCGGACAATCGAAGTCTCGGTGATCAACATCCGCGAAAAGCGCCGGCTGTTAAAGGTGCTCGATCCTAATTTGTACACGCTTCATCATTTACTCGCCCATAACCGCCGCGATTTCAGCTTGGCCGTCCATGACCGTCATCCCCGAAAAAAACGCCGTGAAGCATGGCGCTTATTACTGCAACGCCGCGTTAAGGCCGTCCGCCTGGTCGAAGAACTCGGGCTTAGAACCCAGCGCTTGCAGCCCATGCTCGATAAACTCAATCAGATTTCGCAGCGCATGCAAAGCATCCAAATACAGTTGGCCGAACCCAATAGCGATCCGGACGACGCCGCCCGGGCCGTGGAACTCCGCAAGGAATTGTGTTATCTCATGCGATTGACCCTGGAAAGTCCGGCCACGCTGCGCCGCCGGCTCGACCGCATTGCCGCATTGCACAAAAAATATGATGCCGCCAAGCGATATCTCTCCGCCGGCAACTTGCGCCTGGTGGTCTCCATCGCCAAACGCTATCGCAACCGGGGTTTAAGCTTCCTGGACCTGATTCAGGAAGGCAATACCGGCTTGATGCGGGCGGTGGACAAGTTCGAACACGCCCGGGGCTACAAATTCTCGACTTACGCCACCTGGTGGATCCGCCAGGCCATTACCCGGGCAATCGCCGACCAAAGCCGGACTATCCGCATGCCGGTACACATGCTGGAAAACATGGGCAAAGTCCGCAATGCCACGCGCCAGTTGTTCCAGGAAAAAGGCATGGAGCCCACGCTTGAAGAAGCCGCCGCCCAGGCGGGGCTATCGCTGGACGAAACCATCAACATCCTCCGCATGGCCCGGCAGCCGCTCTCGCTGGACCAGCCGGTGGGCGAACACGACGACACCTACTTCGGCGAATTCCTCCAAGACCATCGCGAGGATGATCCCTTGCACGGCATAAACCAGGAATCGCTCAAAAACCGCATCGCCGAAGTGCTCGACGCCCTGGACTATCGCGAACGGGAAATCATCCGCCTCCGCTTCGGCCTGGCCGACGGATACTCGTATACTTTGGAAGAGGTGGGCAAAATATTCTCCGTCACCCGCGAACGAGTCCGACAAATCGAAACCAAGGCCGTAAGATCCCTGCAGCATCCCATCCGCGCGAAAAAACTCTTAAGCTTCATGAACGATCTGGCCAACGTCCCACCAGAAACCGTCGCCGCTTGCCACACAAATACAACGGTGGAAAGCTAATCTCCTATCTCATCTCAAATAAAAAAAAGTCCCCTCTCCCTCCGGGAGAGGGCTAGGGTGAGGGCTTTTGTAGGGTCGTGGACGCAATACTCATATTCGTGCTTTGCGAAGTTTAGGGCGGGCAGGACGCCCGCGCTCCATTTACACTTTTTTTACTCTATCGTTGTGCGTCGGCGCGGATCATGCGAACTCCGCAGACTGCCGCGATTTCTTTGCCGCTGGCGGCTTGAAAACGGACGGTCGCTTTTGACTTGCCGCTAATTATTTCGATGGGAATTTTGTATTCCACGTCGAAGAATCTTGGGTCTTGTTCCGGGGTGATCCTTTCGATTGTCTGCTCGCCCACTTTCTTACCATCCACCAGGATATCGAAAGAACAATCCTTCCGTTCCCCGCTGTTGTAGGTCACGACCAGCGTCATGGGATGGTCCTGTTCCACAGGCAGATCGAATGAGAACCACTTACTCCCGCGTCGGGCCGCGCGTTCCATCACCCGAACCGCCTTTGCATCCTCGCCTTGGAAATTAAAGTCCGTTTCCGGCTGCATTTCGCCGGGTTGCACGAAGGCCACCGTGGCCTCTTTTAGTTTGCGTTGTTTTTCCTGTTCGGCGGTGTAGCCGCTCGACTGTTGCTCCCACTGCTGTGGCGTGAACAGGTCCCAATACACGCCGTAGGCATGACGGTGCAGGCGATAGAACGGGACGAAATCGACGTCCTTGCTTCGGCCGACGCCGTCGGTGCGGAATGTGCCCGGCTTGTCGGCCACGGGCTTGAGCCAATCGGCCACAGGCTTGTCGACCGCGAGAAATACGGGCACGGTAGATTGGTTCGCCCCGCCCGGTCCTCGCCCTCTGCGCCTGGTGCCGAATTCGCCCGTCCCCAGGTCGCCGGCCAGCACCAATGGTCCCCACATCAGCGCAACGCGGCGCTGGTTGTCGGGCAGTGGCTCCATGCGGAGCGTCTTGGGCAACGCCAAAGCAATCGCGTCGCCGTTCTTCCATAAGCGTTTTAGCTCGACGTAAGAGCCGGCCGGCGGCATGTCTTTGACCGCTTCGCCGTTCAGCTTGACGCTAAAACCTTCTCCGGCCCAGTACGGACGGCGCAAGGCCAGGGTCAGTTGTTTTGGCGATTGCATGGATAGTTTCAGGGTTGCCCTTTCGCCTTCGGGGAAATCGGTATCCATGACCAGATTCACGCCCGCCGATTTCCACTCCGCCGTGGATGGAGCGTAGACGTTTACCCAAAGCTTGTCGCCCGATTCGTAGTATAGACCATACCCGTGAATAGCATGGCTTTCCATTCCCGAACCGACGCAGCAGGTAAATCCTCCGTCTAGCATGTTCTCCTCGTATTCGCGCATAACGCCCTGGCCCACCGGCACCATGTAACAAGTCCAACCGGCCACGGGATCGATGGACCCGAGGATATGGTTGTACAAAGCCCGCT
>JBEKGL010000584.1:0-2812 GCA_050012815.1 Thermoguttaceae bacterium | reverse complement strand
GAGTCAATCTATTCCAGCGTTCAATGTCGACGTGGTCTTTAATAATGTCTTTTCCGGTACGGATACTCCATATTATCCGTTGGATGGCCGATATGCTCTTGCTGGTTTAGTGGAACTGCCTTTAACCTTCAGCAACATACTGTTGCGCAGCGACGTGTCATCGTGGGGCATTGAATTTGAATACCTCTGCCGGTCCAATCAATTGCACAACGGAGGGTTCTTCGAGTGGTTTATCGGCCCGCGGTATATAGAGTTCGACGATACCTTCCTGGTCAATGCCCAAGGCAGCCCTACTCTTGGCAACTGCTATTGGATCACCGAAGCGCAAAATCACATCATAGCCGGCCAAATAGGCGGGCGGTTGTTCAAAAAGCAAGGCCGTTGGACGGTTTCCACTGAAGGCCGAGCGCTGGCCGGCTTGAATTGCCAAAACGTCCATCAGAACGGCGAACTCGGCATCGGCATTACTCCCGGCGTACTGGGTTCAGGCCAACCATATTATATGGGCCCGACTTCCGTCAACCACAACGAATTTATCCGTGAATTCACGCCGGGCGTCGAGCTGCGCCTGGAGGCCCGCTACCAGATCACCCGCTCGGTGGACTTCCGGGCAGGCTGGACCGGCCTATGGTTGAACAACATTGCCCGAGGCTCGGAAATGATCAATTACACTCTCGATCCCGAGCATACCTGGATGGGCATCCTTCGCGATCATAACCGCGATAACGTGTTCATAAACGGCTTGACGATCGGTATCGACATCAACCGTTAATCGCCCGACGCGGTCATTGAATCGGCCGTCTGGAAACTAGCGCTTCTTGGGCTTTTTTTCGCGTATCTCTTTCAGTTCGGTTTCCAGCCGATGCCGCAAGGGACTTTCCGGACGCAATTCGTCCAGCAGGCGCTCCGCGTTCCTAAAGACTTCCTCGCTGAGCTTGGCATTACGGAACAAACTACGCCAACTACGTGTGATTTCTTGTTCGGTAAGCAACCTGCACCTCTCATTATGGTTAAGACACTGGTGAACTACTGGGTAAGCCGTGCAAATATGCCGGATTGATTTTTTCCAATTCTTCAGCCATTACCTCCACGGCATAATGAAGTTCTTCCGAAGTGTGCCGCGAGGTGATGAAAAACCGAAGCCGGGATGCGCTTTCTTCCACGGCCGGGTGGAGGATGGGCATGACGTCCACTCCGCGCGCCAACATTGTCCGGGAAAGCGCCAAACAGTGCCGTGAATTGCCCAAGATTATGGGAATTATCGGAGAATCCTTGCTGGTGCCGGTGTTCAATCCGCGCTGTTTGCACAAATCCAGGAACAAAGCCGAATTTTCGCGTAAGCGCACCAGCCGCTGCGGCTCTTTCATGAGCAAGCGAATGGCCGCCAATGCCGCGGCCGCGGTCGGCGGTGAAATTCCGGTGGCGAAAACAAAACCGGGCATGGTGTAGCGAAGATAGTCGATTAGCGCTTTGCAGCCGGAGATATAGCCGCCGCAACTGCCCAACGCCTTGCTCAACGTGCCCATCCAGATCTCCACGTCTCGGCGATCGACATCGAAGTATTCGCCGGAGCCGCGTCCGCTGGCGCCTAGCACGCCCATCGAGTGCGCCTCATCAATCATCAGCATGGCCCGGTGCCGATTTTTGACATCGACGAACTTCGGCAGATCGGAAATGTCGCCGTCCATGCTATACACTCCTTCGAGGGCTATCAGCACGCGGCGATATTCGTGCCGGAATTGAGTGAGCAAGCGATCGGCCTCTTGCCAGTCGTTGTGCGCAAAAGGCCGGCGGCGGGCGCCGGAAAGGATCGCTCCTTGAATGATGCTGTTATGGGCCAACGCGTCATGAAGGATCAGATCGCCCGGTCCAAAAAGATGCCCTATGACCGTTTCGTTTGTCCCATGACCGCTGGGTAAGGCAACGGCGTCATCCGTGCCCAAGAATTCGGCGATGCTCTTTTCCAGTTCCAAATGGATTGTTTTTTGGCCCGAAACCAGCCGGCTGGCCGATACACTGGTGCCGAAACGGTCGATTGCCTCTTTGGCGGCGGCCGATACGGCCGGATCGCCGGACATACATAGATAGTTAAAGCTGGCAAAACTGATGACTTCCTTGCCGCCGATCAACGCGCGATTGTTCGTTATCCCTTCGTGAACCGAGAAAAACGGATTGCCCAAGCCGTAATGATCCATCAGGGTCAGATTCTCCCGCAGCTTCAGATACTCGGGAAATTCCTCGAAGCGGTAATGTGCGGGGGGGATTTCCAATTCGGCGAGGCGTGTGGTTTTTTCCCGCGGTTCGCTGCCCAGGTACTTGATCACCGCCGCCACCACCTGTCGAGTGGTTTCCATCTCCGGCAGCGCTTCATCGGGAAAACGTCCCCCAAACCGCTCTTCCAGCGAGGCCACGATCTCCATCCGTTCCAACGAATCCATGCCGGTTTCCACTATCGGCGTGTCCAGGGTCATTCCCTGCGCACGATCGCGGGCCACGCGAATGATTTCTTCCAGTACGATTTGCGTTACGCGTTTCTCTACTGCGCTGAGCCTGCCGTTTTTCGAGGCCGCCAGCATAAAAGCCGGGGTAACCGGGCGTTTCCTGGATTCACCGCCGGCGGATGGCCCAGCTTCCGCTTCCTCGTCCGCGTCAAACATCGAGCCAACCGCTCCGCTCTTCGCATCGCCGCAGGCGCTCCACCGGGCGACCTCGCTTAAGCTTCCGGCTAAATATGCGTTGCGGCAGGCGTGACGCTGGATCTTGCCGCTGGAAGTTTTGGAAATGCTGCCCGCCTTTATCAGCACTATGGCGT
>JBEKGL010000583.1:0-2821 GCA_050012815.1 Thermoguttaceae bacterium | reverse complement strand
CCGGGGCGATGGCCGGAGTGGATGCCGTGTACGAAGCCGCCTTCCAGCGGGCCGGAATCGAACGCATCTTTCAAATCGAGGATATGTTCGACTGTGCCGAACTTCTAGCCCGGCAGCAGCAGCCCAAGGGCGATCGCCTGGCGATCATCACCAATGCCGGCGGGCCGGGCGTGATGACCACCGACAAACTGATCGAGCACGAAGGCAAGTTGGCGGCGCTTTCCCAAGAAACGATCGAAACATTAAATGATCTGCTGCCCCTATGCTGGTCGCACAATAATCCCGTGGACGTATTGGGCGACGCCCCGCCAGACCGGTTCGCCAAAGCTGTGGAAGTGGTGCTGAAAGACAAAAACGTCGACGCCGTATTGGTGATTCTCACGCCTCAGGCCATGACCGATCCCACGGCCACGGCCGAAGCGGTCGGCAAGGCAGTCGCGCACGCCCACAAGCCTGTTCTGGCTTCTTGGATGGGAGGCCGTGTGGTCGCCGAAGGCATCCAAAAGCTCAATGCGGTGGGCATTCCCACCTACGATACGCCTGAGAAGGCCGTTCGGGCGTTCATGCACTTGGTGTCTTATGCGCGGAATCTGCAAATCCTGCACGAAACTCCGCGCGACATTCCCCTTGAATTCACTCTCGATCGCCAGCGCTTGCGGGGTGTTTTCGACACTATCCTTACCGAAGGCGGCGAGATACTTTCGGAAAACCTTTCCAAGGCCTTTTTGGAAGCCTACGAAATCCCGGTCACCAAGCCCCAGGCCGCCCGAACCGCGGACGAGGCCATGGACGTGGCACGCCGCATGGGCTACCCGGTCGTTTTAAAAATTCATTCGCCCCAAATCACTCATAAAACAGACGTCGGCGGTGTGGTACTGAACCTGGGCAACGATAACCAGGTCCGCGAAGCGTTCAACAAGATCACCACGCGGGCCAAGGAAAAACGGCCTGATGCCGAAATCATCGGCGTTACCGTGCAAAAAATGATCACCTACCCTAACAGCTTCGAGTTGATAATGGGGACCAAAAAGGATCCCATCTTCGGCGCGGTGATTATGGTCGGCATGGGCGGCATCGCCGCCGAGGTGTTCCGCGACCGCGCCCTGGGCCTGCCGCCTTTGAACGAAGCCTTGGCCCGGCGGATGCTCGAATCGCTGAAATCCTGGCCACTGTTGCAAGGCTACCGCGGCAAGCCGGGCGCAAACATCGACCGGCTGATCGAAATCATCATGCGGTTTTCCTACTTGGTGGCCGATTATCCCGAAATCAAGGAACTCGACATCAACCCCTTGTTGGTCACGCCCGAGGACGTGGTCGCCCTGGACGCCCGCGTGGTCATCGATCGCGACCTGGTAATCCACGCCGTCCGGCCTTACGCGCACCTGGCCATTCGGCCGTATCCGGAAGAGTTCGTCACCGAACGGAAGATGAAGGACGGCACCCCGGTTATCCTCCGGCCCATCAAGCCCGAAGACGAGCCCATGTGGCACGAACTGCTGGGAAGTTGCTCCACGCAGTCGTTGTGGTTTCGCTTCAGTTATCTTTTCAAGCAAACCACGCACGAAATGGCCACCCGATATTGCTTTATCGACTACGACCGGGAGTTGGGCATAGTGGCCGAGGTCGAGGAAGAAGGACAGCGGAAACTGATCGGCGTGGGCCGGCTGGTCGCCGACATGAACCACGAAACCGCCGAATACGCCGTAATCGTCATCGACCGCTGGCACGGTCACGGCCTGGGCGGATTGCTCACGGACTACTGCTGCGAAGTGGCCAAGAAGTGGGGCGTAAAACGCATCGTGGCCGAAACCTCGAAAGACAACACCCGCATGATTGCCACCTTCCGCAACCGCGGCTTCGAGATCAACGACAAGCAGGAAGAAGACGTGGTCATTGTCAGCAAAAACGTGGTCTAATCGCCGCCCCAAGCGAAGCGAAACACCCCATAAAGCCGCTCTGTCGGTCGCGCTTTTTCTTGCTCCATCGGCCGCATTAACCGGTAGTGTGTGCGAAACACACAGTTAATGCGGGTAGGGTGTGCGAAACACACCATTAATTATCGGGAAAACAAGCAAGGTGCGTTTCACGCACCCTACCGAGCGTTTATCGCTTTACCAATTCCCAGTTTTCGATAATAACCTCTCCGCCCGGCGTCAGATTGCGAAGCTTATCGGCGATAACGACCCTTTCGGAAACCGTGGCCGAGACGAGTTTTCGGGCCAAAATTTTTACCTTCTTTTGCCGATGACGGCGGCGACTTAATTCTCTTTTTCGTTCGCTGCAAGACACGTGATTACTCCTAAATTAGAATCATTCACCCCCCGGTGAACACACCGGCTATAGACCCCAGTGATCACAAAGGCTATTTAGCCCCCGGTGAACACACCAAGGTTCTTATTGCGGTTTTGCCGCGTGAGGGTTGGAAAAACTATTTATAGCAGAGCCCCCCGCCTAAGTCAACATGCCCCGTTTCACGGTTTTACCGGTGCCCGCGCGGTCCGCCCGTACTGTTAAAGTCATTATTTAGCGTCTGGCCGGGAGCAAGATCAACCGCTCCATATGTTGGGACTCCATAATCACCTGTGATTAACCACCTGCCCGGTTTGAGTTTGGGAAAGACGAACCTGCCATCCGCATCGGTTTCCACCGAGTCGTCGTGGTTAAGGAAAGACCATTTCGGATCATTACTTCTGTTTTCGTGGATGTTGATATTCACACGCGGCGCGGGCTTGCCGCCTTGGCGGATTACGCCTTCCACACTAGCCCAAGCATCGAGTTTTATTTCCGGATTGGCGATCAATTCCTTGCTCGTGGTCTGGGC
>JBEKGL010000582.1:0-2827 GCA_050012815.1 Thermoguttaceae bacterium | reverse complement strand
GGTCAGCATATTGACGGTGATTCGCCGGGTTTCCAATTCAGTCCGCATCGAGGCAAGCGTTTCTTCCCGCTTTGCCGCGGCAATGGATTCCATCTCTTGCACGACTCGGTTGCGCAGATCGTTGCTAAGTTGCGCCAAGCGTTTTTCATCTTCCTTGATTTCCTCGGAAAGCGGTCGAAAGTAAGGATCCTTTTCCCGTTTTACCATTGTGGAAGCAATCGATTGCAATCTGTCGCGCTTGGCGGTTAATTCCGCTTTGAGCCGTTGGATATCGGCGTTTTCCTCAATCTTGTTCTTAATGATTACTTCGGGAATTGCGGGCCGCTCCAAGGAAGCGGTTTCTTCCAGCGCTTTAATGCGTGCCGTAA
This sequence comes from Thermoguttaceae bacterium, assembly GCA_050012815.1. Taxonomy (GTDB): domain Bacteria; phylum Planctomycetota; class Planctomycetia; order Pirellulales; family Thermoguttaceae; genus JBEKIK01. The sequence goes on along the minus strand of JBEKGL010000582.1, from coordinate 2,459 downwards.
GGACCGCTTGTTCCACCTCGGCCTGGACTAAATTAGTTTGCAAATTCGCCAGAGGATGTTTTGTAGTGGGCGAAGGCTCGGGATTGGCCGCAAAGGGATCTTTCCCGGTCGCCTCTTTTGCCAAGTCCCGAACCATGCCGCGAAGGAGCGTCATTTCCTTCTCGCGCCTGTCCCGCTCCTGGTCCAGCAGTTCGATGACTCGCTGAAGTCGTTTGCTGTCTTCACTCTCGCGTAGTTTAAAATATGAGTCCACTATGGCATTGACTATTTGCGCTGCCCCATCCGGCTCCGGCCCCTGGTAAAAGACCTTGAATAGTTCCGATTCGCCTACTGATTTAACTTGAATACGCCCGGCCAGCCAGATGATCGGATCGGGTTGTTTTTCGATCTCTGGCAGACGGGCTATTTTAGGAAGCGCCGGCCCAAGAACCAATGGACTGTGGATAAGCTCGATTTGCGTCTGTGCAAATACTTTTGTTGAAGATAAGTTTTCTTGCCTGGACTCGAAGGCAATGTAAGTAGGAGATGCATCAATACGTAACCAGGCAGAAGCCTCATAAGCGGGCACAAAAAAAAGGTAAGCGATTGCCGCGCCGACGCCCGCAAGAAGCAATGCGGCCGGAAATGTCCATTTCCACCATCGCCTCAGTGTTTGTAATAAAAAGGGCAGGCCCATCGATTGTTCAGCCTGTCGAAACGGAGGCAGGTTGTTACGCGAACGCAGGACTTGCATGTTCGAAGCTACGACGGTACCGGGTACGGAATCAATTCGTACCGGATTAACTATTTCGTTGGCCATTTTCAACGTACCTCGTTTTCATATCAGCCCGATTTTGTGATCTCTAAACTCTCAGCGAGGAATTCCGCCATTTCTTGTATTTAGACAATTATCCGTTCATGCCGAAGCATAGTGCCAACGTCGATTTGTTCCTCTTCACGAAACAAACTACTCAAATACCACAATACCATCGCAAACAAAAATGCGGCATAAGGAATCATAACCCAGCCAGCCAGATCGTGGCTAAATTTATGGGCGGCCTCGCCGGAAACGTATTGGTAAAGCAGCGCGGTCGCGACAATTCTGGTTGAATTGGCTATTAATGCCACGGGAATTACGCTAAGAATAAGCAACACGCGTTCCCACCAATCGCGTCGGATAAGAATGAGATAGACGAATGCTAATGCCATAATGCCCACGAAGATCCGCAATCCCGAGCAGGCTTGTTCAACCTCCAGTTGGAAATCGTTCAGTAAGATCGTATTTCCTTCAGCCAATGCGGGCTGCCCGAGACAATGCAGAACCCAACAACTCAATTCAGTGGCGATTCGTTGCAAAGGCAAACTCAACCAACGTTCCATTCCATACGGCAACGGCACCATGAACCACAAAAATGCGATCGATGGCAAACTCCACCATAAAACTTTTTTTCCGGATAAAAACCATACTACGCCGGCAATCCAAAGCGGCATCGACCAACCATCGACTCCGCCCAGGAAAAAGCGCGCGGCGACGAGTCGAAGACCAATGCTCAGGGCTAGAACGAACAACCCAGCCCACGCCAAATTATGCGAACCCCCGGGAAACATAGCCCGCCGTGCCCATAAAAAATACACGGCTAGCGGAACGACGAAATATCCATGGGAATAATCAGGATTATTATTCCATGCTTCGACTAGTGTAATTATGGTTGGCCAGTATGACCACAAACATGCGGCCGCCAAAATCACACAGTATATCCCCGCGAGAATAATGGTTGTTATTTGCGGATTCCGCCTCTCAAACGCAACAACCGCTTGCGATTGAACTGGTACGTCGCCGCCCACGGTAGGTTTAGATACGGTATGCCGCGATCGACGTCTAATTTTAAGCATGCCCGATCAATCTATCTTGCCGAAGCGGATATTCATCGTATCTCAGTAACATGCTCCATGCCCGGCGCACACTCCGTGCCCGTGGGTTGCAGGTCCTAGATATCTTCATCAGAGACCATAGCCTCCACCCAGGGAATCCTTCCCACCAATCCATAACACATCCTTTATGTTGGTACATAAGGCTTCCCTTTGCATCACCGATATGCGGATCGGTTAGCGTCCTTTATGGGAAGTCAATTGAGAAACGCAATAATCGTTTCCTTCGGATTAATGAATCAATAGTAAACAACTCGGCATATTACACATTTCTGCCTTAAATACATTTGAATCAGTCTGGTTAATGAAAACCGAAAAGTAACCGTCATCAAATGCCGTTCAATAAAATTGCCTGATCGTTGAATACTCCTGCGACCATTGATCAATCAAGATGAAAAATTAAGAGAAATACCGACCATTTTGATAGTAAATTACGTGGATTCACACTATGCTCATGCTCTGGTGATAAAAAACCTTTCAAAAAAGAGATACTTCGTTTGTTGTTCTGATGCTGCGATAAGTTTGGGATCCACGAATGATACTAATTTCAT
>JBEKGL010000581.1:0-2829 GCA_050012815.1 Thermoguttaceae bacterium | reverse complement strand
GCGCGGAAAAGCATGAAAAATCGGACGAGCAAAACGCTTCGGCCAAACAGGCTCAGCCGCAGCAATCCCAGGTGCGGTTCGACGGCAACGAGGCCGCCTGGAACCAGCGCTTTATCGCCCGGTACGGACGGATTCTCCCGGCCAAGGCCCGCCGGGAATTGGAGCAACTCGATGCGACCCCGGCCGCCAACCAGGCGCCCCAAACATCTCAGACGCAATCCGCGACCTCTTCAACGCCCGCCGCTAACGCCACTCCCATGCCGGAAAAAGATCAATCCGGTTCGGACGAGCAGTTAAAGGCGGACGAGCAACGCCGGGATTTAAAAGAGGCTCTGCAATTGGGCGTGCAATCTGCCCCCAAGGTGGAAAGACTGGCCGACGAAGCTGCCTCGCTCCTGGAAGAGGATAAACCCAACGAGGCCTTGCCAAAACAGCAGGAAGCGCTCAAACTGCTCAAAGACATGCTGCCTAAACAACAGCAGCAAGAGCAAGAGAAAAAAGAGCAAGACAAAAAGGATCAGGAGAAAAAAGAGCAAGAGAAAAAAGACCAAGAAAAAAAGGACCAAGAAAAAAAGGATCAAGAAAAAAAAGATCAAGAAAAAAAAGATCAGCAGCAGAAGGATCAAGAAAAAAAGGACCGTGGAAAACAAGACCAGACCAAACAAGATCAGCAAAAAAAGGACGAAGCGAAAAACCAACGGCAACAAGACAAACAGCAGCAAAATAAGCGCGATCTAAGCAAGCAGCAGGCCGAGGCGGTGTTGCACAAGGCCCGAGAAAGACAAGATCAACACCGTGAACTGGAAAAGACGCTGGAAGATTACCTGTATCGGCCGGAAAAGGTGGAAAAGGATTGGTAACGGAGTTGGCCGTTCCCTGGCAGAGCCTGGGAACGAGGGAATGTTCATGTTTTTGTGATTTCGTATTTTCGTGTTTTCGCGTAAAAAATATAATGATTAACATGCGGCAAAGAACCATTTCAATGCGAATACTCATTGCAGCGCTGGCAGTGGCTTGGTCGGCGGCGGCGTGTCGGGCTGCCGGCGAAAAGCCGGAGCTAATCGTCGAAATGGATCGAAACCGCATCTACGAAGGCGAGTCGGTCCTGTATCGCATCACGCTAAATAACGTGGAAAACCCGCGCCAGCCGGATCTATCGGGATTTGACGATTTTCTTGCCGTCCCCGTGGGCGAACAAACGCTCAATTCAAGCATGGTTACCATAATCAACGGTCGGCGTTCGGATATCATCCGCCGCGGCCGTCAATACAACTACCGGCTGACGCCGAAGCGAACCGGGAGCTTGACTATTCCCGCCCCCACAGCCGAAGTTGACGGCCAAAAACTCGTCGGCCGGGAAATGTCGCTCTTCGTCACCGCGCCGGAGGACCAGGACGTGGTGCGTATGGAAATTACGGCCGAGCCGAATTCGGTTTATCCGCTTGTGCCGTTCACGGTGACTCTTTCCATATCGGTGAAAGAATTGCCCGAGCCTTACGCGAGCGATAATCCGGTGGGCGTGCAAACGTCCCCGCCGGAACTGCAAATCCCCTGGATCGACGACGAACACCTGCCCAACGGCTTGAAACCAAAGGAAAACTGGCAGCGTTGGCTTACATCTTTGCAGAGCAGTTCCAGGGCAGGATTCGCCGTTAACAATGTCGGCAGCAATTCGGTTTTCTCCCTTTTCGAGCAGCGGCGCATGGCGTTCATGCCGGAACCGCAAAAAATCCGCATGATGGACCAATCCGGCAAAACGGCCGGTTACTGGAGGTTCCAGTTCAAGCGGACTTTTGTCGCCAAGAATGTCGATCAGTACGCCTTCGGGCCGGTCACGCTGAAAGGGACTTTCGCCGCCGGAATCAGTCCGACCGGCAGCGCCCAGAGCAAAGACATCTACGCCGTGGCCAAGGCCCTAACAGTCAAGATCAAGGACGTTCCCGAGGAAGGCCAGCCGGAAACATACATCGGCGCCATCGGCCGCTTCCAATTCGAGGCCGATCTTGCCCCGTGGAAGGCAAAGACCGGCGATCCGATGACATTGACTTTAACGCTCAGCGGGCAGGGAAGCTTGGACAGGGTTACAATGCCCGATTTATCGAAAATCCCCCAGATAGCCAATAATTTTAAAATTTACGAATCCACCGAGCAAACCAAGGGCGACCAGCGGCAGTTTACATGCAGTTTGCGTCCGTTGGAGGCAGGCATCAAGGAATTTCCGCCCGTCGTGGTTTCGTATTTCGACGTGCAGGATGAAAAATACGTCACAATTGCCTCGAAGCCGATTTCCATCGACATCGAAAAGGCCGACAAACTCGCCGGGCGCGACATAGTCGCCTCGCCCGGCGGACTGAAGTCCGCGGATAAAGAATTGGAGACGCGACAGGAAGGAATTTTCGCAAACGTCACCGATCCGGGCCAATTGACCGACGAATCGATCCGGCCCGAGCAGTGGTTAGCCGCCTTGGGCGGACTGGCCGGATTGTACGCCGCCACGGCATTTGCCGTGATCCGCCTGCGTCGTTTAAGCGGCGATACGGTCCGGCAACGTCGGCGTCGTGCGCCCGGCAAGGCCCGCCGCTCGCTAAGCGAGGCAACAAAGGAATTGTCCGCCGGCCGGGTGCGCGAAGGCGCGGATCAGTTGGAATCGGCGCTGGTCGACCTGGTGGCCGATTGGACCAATGCTCCCGGGGCGGGCATGACGCCGGCCGAGGCCTGCCGACAATTGGAATCGCTGGGCATCGACGGCGAAGTATCGCGCCGCGCCGGCCGGTTCCTGGAAAATTGCGAAAGCGTCCATTACGGCGCGACCTTGCAAGCCGGCGAAGC
>JBEKGL010000580.1:0-2845 GCA_050012815.1 Thermoguttaceae bacterium | reverse complement strand
CGAGAAATATATTTTTCCCTCTCCGTGTTCTCCGTGTCTCCGTGGTGATTTTATTGTGGAAATTGCAAAAGTAGATTCTTCGCTGCGCTCAGAATGACGCTGCGCTCAGAATGACGATTTTTCAGAATGATGATTAGCCGACTTCGCGGACCACAACGCGGTTGCCGCGGACTTCCACTACTTCTACCGCTTTGCACGGCTCGATCATATCGCCGTCGGCGATTACGTCGATCACCGAATCGCCGAATCGGGCCTTGCCTGCGGGCATTAGCGGCGTGGCGGTTATGCCTTGAGTGCCTACGAGTTCGTGCAGATCGACGAGCAACTCGCGGCGGCTGATGGATTCGCGTTCCTCGTCCTCGGGCGGGGACAAAATCATGTGGCCGAGGATCGGGGCATGGGGCAGCCATTTGCGCGCGAACAAGGCCGCGGCGAACAGGGCCGCGGTCACCCCGCCGATCAAGAGCAACGATCGCTGCATTTCGGCGGTTTGCTGCGCGCTGCGCGGCATGATAAGAATCTGGCTGGCGAGTATCAGCGACAGGATGACCATTATCCCGCCGCCGAGGCCAAAGATGCCGAACCCGGGGATCACGAAAACTTCCAATAGAATGCAGGCCACGCCCGCAAGGAACAAAAGCGAGATGAACCAGCCCGGGCTGGCGTGCAGGAATTGACTCCAAAAAAAGAGCACGAAACAGACCAGGGCCACGAACGCGCCGATGCCCAGTCCAGGGGTATGAAACTCGAAGTACAGCCCGGCCGCGCCGATGAACAACAGCAGAATAGCCACGCCACGGGAGCCTAGTGCCTCGATGAACTGATCGGCCCAGCCCGGTTCGACCAAAGCCGGATCTTTTTCCAGGCCGTAATGTTGTTTCAATTCGCCTAAATTCGCCGCCAGGGCATTGGCCAGGCGCATTTCAAGAACTTGTTTTCCCTCCAGTTTTAGTGGCACTTTGTGCAAGGAAACTTTTTGGCCCTTTTCCCATTGGGCCGGATTGGGCTGCTGTGCGAGTTCCTCTGAGGAAAAATAATCCACCTCGCCCAGATGGGTGCAGCGATAGACTTCCAAATCCGGATCGATCAAGGCCGCCATAATCGACCAGGACCGGCCCTTGTGGGGTGCAAGCGACTGGCGGATCAACTGGCTTAACAGCGCGGCGTCGTCTTTGGATATTTCCAACGCACCTGGGCCGCCGAGAATCGCTTTGGGGTGCATCACCAACTGGTCGCAAGCCAAGGCGATCAATGCGGCGTCGGCTCGGGCCTCCTTGGGAACGTACGCCACGGTGCGGACCCGGCTGGGATCGAGGGTGAGCAAAAAATTGGCCAACACACTGCTGTCAGCCGGCGATCCGCCCGAACTCTCGATCCACAGGCAGATGAAATTCACGTCGTCAAGCGCGGTTTGATCCTCGATCATTTTTTGCGCCTGGCGGACTTTATCGCCGGTGATGGGGCCTTTAAGATCGACTCGCACCGCCTTCCAGGGGTTTTCCAGCGATGGATCGTCTTCGATCGCCGGCGGCGGCAGGTCCAGGGCCTGGACAAGGTCGCGGCGGTTGGCGGCCAGATAGGTGACGAATCCCAGATCGCGGGCTTTTTTCCCGGTCAGTTGCAACGATTCGCCGGCAGGTTTGAAGACCTCCGGCGCGACGACGGTTTGCGTTTTTTTCAGCTCTTTCAAACCTTCGGGCGTGACGTACTCGGTGCCGACCTCGGTCTGCACGGTCAGGATTTCCAGGGCGGGATCCAATAGGCCCAGGGCCAAAGGAACGGTCAATTTGCGTCGCCGGCCGGTAATTTCGCGGTAGGCGGCGCGAATGGTTTCGGGGATTTGGGTTTTGTCGATGCCCGCCGGTCCGATGGTCGAGTCCGGGGCCATGATAATGTCGTCGCAGGACATCACCACCAATACGGCGTGGCCCTGGATGGACTGCGGCAAATAGGCCACGGTCTTGGCGGCGTTTAGATCGTCGCCGGTCAGGAAGACGGCCAGGTCATAGCAGGCGCTGAAGTTGCTCCCACGGGCGAAATTCTCCTGGCCCGGCGGAATGTAGAACTCGAAGATCAAATAGGGTTTGATATTTTGTGCCTGGGCCTTTTCCATGGCCCCGCTGACAAACCGCTTTACCCGGTTGACGGTCTGATCGGTAATGGGCAGCGGCAGGCGGATGGAAAAACCGAGTTTCTTGGGCGCATCGGGTGCGGCGGCCGACTGAACTTCTTTGCCCGCGCGGTCTTCTTTGGCGGCGGCAAGTTCGCCCGGGTAACCAATAAATAGCACGCTGACAAGCGCAGCCAAACCCACAACCGGGCAGAGCCGCCGGAACGGATCGGTTTGCATGTTCGGTCGTATCATTGTTCTTATCCGCCTGAAAGACATTATCCTTTAGATTATAGGGCACGGCATCCTTGCGTCAAATGAGGGGTCAGGGGGATGGTGGGCGGGCAGTAGGGTGCGTGAAACGCACCTCGGTCTGTAGCGGACGGTGCGTTTCACGCACCCTACATCAAAATCAGGAGGCCGGACATTCTTGTCTGGCCGGAAATAGACAGGCAAGAATGCCTGTCCTCCTCCTACTTAAAAAAACAGGGAAGAATGCCTATTGTCCTACTCAATAGACAGGCAGGAATGCCTGTCGTCCTGTGTTCGCTTGTCTATCGCGCTTTGCCGACGGGCCGGCCGGCCTGCTGAGAGGAAGCGTCGTCCACGATTATTTCCCAACCCCGCGGCGTGTAGGGCTGGAAGGGATTGCCGTGGAAGAAACTCAACGGGTCGTTGACCACTACCCCATAGAATACATAAGAGGAGTGGCTCTTGCGGTTGGGCTGAATAATT
>JBEKGL010000579.1:0-2852 GCA_050012815.1 Thermoguttaceae bacterium | reverse complement strand
GCCTGTATGAACAACAGCCGTTCCGGACCTAAGTCAAAAGTGGTAGTCTGGTTTTCCTTATGAAATTTCCCCGGCCGCACAAGGATTTTCTTTTTCTCGATTTCACCTCTGAGTTGCTTGAATTTAGCTTGCAGTTCCTCTAAATCGTGCAGGGCCTCCGCGCCGCTGATGCGCTCCGCATCGAGATCTGCCTGCAGGGTTCTTGCCCGGGAAAGTAGGCGGTTGTATTCATCCTTGAGAGAGGTGTCCACAAATAAGGCTCCGCCTCGAACGTGTTTGAAGGACTCTTGTCCCGGAGGGGCCTCGCCTTCAAGTTGAGGAATATCGTCGCTTTGAGCCGTGCCGGCCGGGATAAATGCGATTGCGATTAGGAATAACGCGAAATGAAATGCGGAACTCATGCCGGTATGCGCATGGGCCGTATAGCGAATGGATTTCATCTTTGGATTCCTTGAAATTGGGTTATTTGCATAGCCGCGACAGAGCCGCGACCAGTGGTCGCGGCTTTACATGAAGAAATTGGAAACGTAATATCTACCACTGGCCGAACCGGTCGAGCGTCAAAGCGACCTGTTGCCGTGCATCCGCTCGTTCGGCCTTGAGCCGGAGCGTTTGCAATTCCACGTCGAGCCGGTCGACGGCCGCCGCCAGTTGTGACAAGCCTTCGGCCGGATAGATTTCGCTGACGACTGTATTGTCCGGCGGAGGCGAATCGGAGCGAACAATTTCCGAGTTCAAACGCGGCGAATCCGTTTGCTTCCGAACGGCCATTTCCACCACTATCAGCAGGATACATGCCGCCGTCGCCAGCCCGACCGCCGCCGGCAGCAACATCTTTCGTCTTGCAGGGCACAAAGCCGGCTCGCCCTCAATAGACAGTTCCCATAATTTCCGGGCGCGGGGCGAAAGCGGCTCAACGGCCGCCAATTGCCGCTTTGCCGCGGTAAGCGCCTCGCATACTGCCGCACAGCGCGGGCAACGAGCGGCATGGCGTCGGGCTTGAATTCGCCGTACTAATCCGCCGGTCTCCAAAGCAGGAAGGAAATTATCGCAGTTCATTCCAGTACACTCCGCAGTTTGTTGAGGGCCGCATTTAGCCGGCTCTTTACCGTGCCTTGGGAAATTTCCATTGCCGCCGCGGTTTGACTCAGCGTCAGCCCGGCGGTATAGTGCAACACGACCACTTCGCGTATCGGCTCGGGCAGGCCGGCGATTGCCGTTTGCACGCGGGCGCAATCTTCCGAACGCTCGGCCATTTGCACGGGCGAAGCGGCACGATCATCCACGGGATCGAGCAGGGCTTCGTGCGGTTTCCGCCGGCCCCGGGCATCGAGAAACGCCCGATACCCGGTCGTCATCATCCATGCCCTGGGATTGCGCAGTCTCGGCCGAGCGGAAAAAGTGCGCCATACACGCGCGGCGGTGTCTTGGAAAACGTCTTCGGCGTCGTGTTGGTTGGCACATAGGCGTCGAAGCATAGCCATGAGCATCGCGCCGTATGCGTCGAACAATTCCAGGAACTCCCGCTGCATAGGACTGTTTGACACACGGCGACTCCGCTGTTGTCTTCCGGCAGGCACACAATTTCCTTACGCCGGCCGATTCTAGAAAGTAAGACCGCCGAAACCGGGAATCTGTTCGGATTTGTGGCGATTATTTTGGGAAAATGCTATTTTGTCGGCGTATCGCGACACCGCAAGCGGTTTGGGGCATATCACAAAACCGCAAGTGGTTTTTTTTAGAAGGCTCTTAATCGATCACGAACACGGCCGAGGCCACGACGGTGGTCCAGAGACCTTTTTTATCACCTTCGGCGGTTTGCACGCAGGCCCGGGTTTGAATGATCTTGCCGGACATGTGGTAAATTTCCTTGCGATAGTCGTAGGCGGTTTCGGGATCGAATTCGATGCCCAGCGTGGTGGCCAGCATGGTGGCGGCCATGTCTTCGACCAGATCGCGCAAGCGGGGCTCGGTTATGCCGAAGTCGTGGTGCTCGCTGATGTATCCGTATTGTTCACCGACGGCTGGCACTGCCAAACCGATGCCCGCTCCGACCATCCGCGAGGGTTCGTTGGTGGAGGCCTCGGCCAGGACACAATAGGCAATCTGGCCGGGCTGGAGCTTTGGAAGGCCCTGCTTTTTTGACACTACTTTACAGTGTGGGGGGAAGATGCTCGACACGCGGACCAGGTTAAAAATTTCAATGCCCGCGTCGCGCAAGGCTAACTCGAAGCTTTGCAGGCGGGTGCGATGTTTGCCTATGCCCTTGGTGAAAAAAACTTCTCGTGGTACGAGCGGCTCTGCCAATCCTGTTCCTCCTTACGTTTGTGGAAAAAATGCCTGATGGAAGACAGTAATTACTTTACAAGGCTTTGGTTTTAATAGCAAGTTTAATTCGCTTTCCCCCCTGCCTTGACATTTGCCGCTTTATACCCTGAAATGAGGAGCATGTCACGAGAATTGCACGATGGCGGAAAAGACGGGCTCGAACCTCTTGAAGCGCTGGATGTTCGGCAGGCAACGGGCTTTGCCGACATGCTGCGAAGGATGTCGCGCACTGCCTTTGGGGGCCGGGAATTGGGCGAAGCCTTCGATGTCCTATCGGCCATGGCCGCCGATCCGGATTGCACCATCGTAGTCACGATATCCGGGGCGATGACCGTGGCAAAAATGGGCAAAGTGCTATGCGAAATGATCGAGGCCGGGCTTGCGCATATCATCGTCAGCACCGGGGCGATCATGGCCCACGGTCTTTCGGAGGCCATAGGCGGAGTGCACTACAAGGCCGATCCCCGAGTCACCGATAAACAGCTTTTTACATGGGGCTACAATCGCGTATACGATACGGTGGA
>JBEKGL010000578.1:0-2859 GCA_050012815.1 Thermoguttaceae bacterium | reverse complement strand
GCTTAAGACATATTCCAATTTGGCCGGCGACGGTTCGCTGGTCGGTGAAAAGGCTTTTCCCGCAACCGGGCCTTTTTGCCTGGGCGGGGTGGCTGCCCCGTATGCCGATCCGCTGGAAATGCAGGTATCCAAACTTGTCAAGAAAAACCTGGCGGGTGCCGCGTTCTTCATTACCCAACCGATCTACGACCTGGAGCGTTTTAAGCAGTGGTGGCAGGAGATTACGCGTCGCGGTCTCGACGAGAAGGCGGCCATTGTGGCGGGCATTCAGCCGCTTATTGACGCCCAAAAGGCGCGGGAATTCGCCGCCAAGCGACCGTCGCCGCGGGTCCCGGATGCGATTTTAGCGCGATTGTCTTCGGCCTCGGGCGCGGCCGCCCAGCGTGCCGCCGGAATCGCCGTCGCTTTGGAAACGATCAAAAGACTTTCCGAGGTGAAGGGATTGCGCGGTTTCCAGATTTACGCGGACGACGACGTAGACGCCGTTTTGGAAATCATTGATAAATCGGCCCTGGGTAAAAGCTAGCCATGCCTGGTAAATACACCATCTATACCGCCCCGACAACATGTCGCGTTCGCCCCGTGGGCAAACTAGGGATCGTGGACTGGCGGGAGGACTGCTCTAACTGCCACAACTGCGTGAAGCGGAGTTGTATTTATGGTTTGTACCGGGACGAAGCCGACACGCTCCACAACGAGTTGGGCTACCTGGACTATATTTATCAATGCAAGGGCTGCCTGAACTGTATTCAAAACTGCACCAAGAATATCCTTACACGCGTGGAAAATCCCGAGTTTCGCCGGCTGGGCGACGAATATTTCACTCCGGAGATCATCCTGTCCACGTGGTTTCAGGCAGAGACGGGGCGCATTCCCGTGTCCGGGTCCGGATACGGCGGGCCGTTCAGCGGATCGGGATTCGATTCGATGTGGACCGACATGTCTGAAATTGTCCGGCCAACGCGCGACGGCATCCACGGCCGCGAGTATATCAGCACCAGCGTGGAAATCGGCTGCAAACTAAAACACCTTGAGTTCAAGGATTTTCAACTAGAATCCATACCGCCGCCATTTGTCGAGCTTCCGCTGCCTGTAATCTTTGATACCATTCCCGAGCACTGGCAGCGCGGGTCGGTGGTTGAATCCGTTATTCGGGCGGCGTCCGCGATAGAAACCATGGCCGTCGTTCGCGACTGCGACGGCGCCGCGGCATTGGCCGCCGAGCACAAGAACATCATTCCGCTGGTGAGCGACGCCAAGACGGCCGCGGATGATCCTCTGCGCACGGCTCCCATGGTGATGGTATCCGACAGCGATGAAATCATGGCGATTCAAGACGCGCTTAAGCGACAAAATGCGGAGCGGATTGTGGCTATCCGCATGAAGGCCGCGCCGGACAGTGCGGAACGTGCCATCCAACTCGCCCTCGATGGAGCCGAGGTTATATACATAGTTTTTGACAAGCACGGGCGGGAAAACGCCCCTGCCAAGCCCCGCCACGCCCGCGACGTGTTACGCGAAATCCACCGGGCACTGGTAAAAGAAGGGATTCGCGATCAGGTTACATTGGTGGCATCGGGTGGAATTGCCCTGCCAGAACACATGGCCAAGGCCATCATCTGCGGCGCGGACCTGGTGGCTATCGACGTTCCGCTTTTGCTGGCGCTGGAGTGCCGGCTGTGCGGCGAGTGCGAGCGCGGCGAGAGCTGCCCGATCGAGTTGGAAAAAGCCGATACCGATTTCGCCGTCCGCCGCATTAAGAACCTTTTAGGCGCATGGCACCAGCAACTGGTCGAAGTCCTGGGTGCGATGGGCATCCGCGAGGTCCGGCGTTTGCGGGGCGAAACGGGGCGGGCAATGTTCTTCGAGGACCTCGAACGAGATTCATTCGGAAGACTTTTTGGAAAGCGAAAGAATTTTGAGGGGGCCAATCAACAATGAGCATTGCGGAAAACACTACTGCCGATCAGGCCCCAAAGCCGGATGATTTTCTTACGCGGCCCGATTACGCCGAGGTTTCGCGGCAAGTGCTTCCTGCCCCGCCGCGGTACCGCAACGAGATCGGCAAATACTCGATCCGCCGCTCGTCGGCTTGTGCAAATTGCGGCCGCTGCGTGGAACTTTGCCCGGAGGGCGTGCATCGAATGCCCGAAGGATACCGGCAGGTCATCCGCCCGCTTGATTATCGTTGTATTGGACCAGACTGCGAGAAGACCGACCACTATTGCATAAGCGCCTGTCCTAACGGGGCGATTTCTCTTGACGATAACCCGACGTTCGAAACCATCGGCGATTTTCGCTGGACGCCTGACTTGTTGGTGAGCAATTGGTATATGGCCGAGACCGGCCGCGCCCCTGGTCCTCATTTGGAAAGCGAGACCGGCGCATCCGGCGGCGGGTTCGATCGCCTGCGATTCCGCTTTCCGCAAAACCGGCCGGCCGATCTCAGGCGCGAGGATATATCCACCGAGTTGCTGCTGAACCGGCGCAACGATTCCCGGCAAAAGATCGCCATCGACGTACCCTGGTACGGCGGAGGGATGTCGTTCGGTTCCACGAATATCCGCGTTCTATTGGGCAAGGCCCGCGCGGCAAAGGCCTTTAACAGTTTCACCTGCACGGGGGAAGGCGGATATCCGGATCGGTTTATTCCATACGCCGATCATGTGATAACACAGGTAGCCACGGGACTTTTCGGCGTTCGGGAAGAAACGATTCAACGGGCGCGGATCGTGGAGTTCAAGTATGCCCAGGGTGCAAAACCCGGGTTGGGCGGTCACTTGCTCGGTGATAAAAACACGCCCAGCGTGGCGGCTTTGCGCGAGGCGGTGGTGGGCACCTCGCTTTTCTCGCCGTTTC
>JBEKGL010000577.1:0-2860 GCA_050012815.1 Thermoguttaceae bacterium | reverse complement strand
GGCGGCCTGGACGAAAAGCTGATATGCCCGATCCCTGTCGTGGGCCCTAAGCGCAGCTTCGCCTTGTTGGAACAAACTCAATGCCGAACCGGGAGGCGCTTCGCGACCGGTCGCACTGGGCGCGGGAATCGACTCCGGCGAAATCGTCGGCGGAGCCGGCATCGCCGCAGCCCCGTTTTGCGCTAAGTTATAGCGCGGGACCGGTCGAGACTCGCCTGGACTGGCCGAGGCCGTGACGTTCCGCGTCGGATCGTTGCCCGGATCGTACACCGCCGCCGACGCCACGTGCTTGGCTTCTCCGCCCATGGCTCGTACGGCTTCGTTATTGGCGGCGGGAACCACCGCCGAGGATTCATGCTCCCGCACCTTGCTGATGTCCGAAAGCACCAGTTCCGGCCGGTCTTCGCCGGACGCCGGCGCCGAGTCGCCCCGCCGCGCCTGTTGCGCTTTGCGGGCAAGTTCTTCCGCCCGATCCAACTGGCCGGCGGCCATGGCTTCACGCGACTGGCGGACCAGATCCAAGGAAGCGTCTTGTCGCGGGGGAATTCCGCCCTGGGATTGCCCGCCGCGCAGGGCGTCGCCGCTCAGTGCGCCGCGCACCAAAGGCGCCTGGTTGGATCGCATCACGGCGATGCGCGAAAGCACGTCCTGCGGTTTCATTTCGATAAGATTGTATGATACCTGTTGATTCGCCGCCACGTTGGCCAGGCGCTCGGCTTCGTCCAATTCGCCGTAATGCAACAAGGCCTCGGCTTGTTCCGTTACATTCCGGGCGTAGGCGCGGCGGTAGGCCTCGGAGTTTTTCTCCAGGGAAGCGATATCCTGTATTTTTCGGACGGCGACTTCCACCTTTTCCGGGGTGTCGTCCGCGGGCCCGTATTGCAGATTTTGATTCTTGGCTTGTTGCGCGAATTCGGCGGCGCGGCGGATATCGCCCACGGCCAGCGCACGCCGCGCGGCCAGCAAAGCGGAACTGCTTCCCATTCGGCGTTCACCGCCGCCGGAAGCGCCGCTCTCGCCGCGCTGCGAAGATCCCTGGGCTAGAAACGACGGCAAGGCCAGATCGTTTTCGTTCGGCTCGGTCGAGGGGTAATTACGATCCGCCGCGGCCTGCGAGGAAGCGATATTCAATACCGCCGGCACATCGCCCCGCCCGCCGCCCTGAACCCGGGGTAAGGGCATGACCTGCTTTGCATCCTTCAAAGGCGAGGAAGCGTCGTTTGTCCGGCCGGCGAACGGATCGCTTGTGGGAATATTTTTCTTGGTTCCCGCCAGCGGGGAAAAGAGTTGGCTGGGCTTTGTCGGTCCGGCTGCGCTGCGCTTGCGTTCCAAGTCGCGACGGGCCTTTTTCGGCGTATCGCCCAGATGAAAGCTGTTGTACTCAACGCCCAATGCATCGGCCTGCGCAATGAGCGATTCAGCCGCGATTAGATCGTTTTCGGCCATGGCCTGCCGGGCACGGCGCAGCAGATCGGCCGCTTGTTGGCCCTTGTCCTCCGATCGAGGACTTGCCACTGGAACGCCGCCGGCCGAGGCCGGCGTTGCGTCTCCATTACCTTGCGGAGGTGCGGCCACGGCCGTACCTGCCGAAATAAATAATGCCACTAGCACACAGCCGATGCGTGTTGATGCGGTCGAGTTCAAAAGATCTCTCCTTTTGAGACGCGCAAAATTCCCCCACGGACAATTTTCAGGGTTTTATCAGATAAGAGCGGGTTAAATACCGGTTGCACGTACTTGGGTCAAGGGCATTTTTAAGATTTTCACCAAGCAAACTTCCTAATTTTGCCCATAACCCCAGCCGGTACTTTCACAACCCACGCAATAGAAGGGGAACATGGAACTTCAATCACCACCTTTGGGTGGACATAATAGATTGTAAGCTGAATTAATCCACCATTTCATCTAAAAGACCTATTTGTTCAGTCTCAGAATGGCTAAAGTGACCAAGAGTTGGGGCGGCAATTATACTACCGCCCCAGATTTGTCGACTGATACGGGAGTACAACTCCCGTCCCAACACAGATTTGGCTCGGAAAAACTGGAATTATCGCGGTCTTGGCGGCGGCTGCATCCTGGGATCGTTTTGTGGACCGAAAAGCCTCTGTTCCGGAGTTCGATGATCGGGAGCGGTTTCCGGCTTGGTCGTTACCCGATTGACCTCGGACATATCATCCAATTCATCGCGCAGCGTAAGCGTTATGGATTTGCCGTTAAGCACCATAAGCAGCATTTCGCGCGGCACGGTCAACTTGCCCTTGCCGATGAGTCTTTTCCCCCCGTCCATATCGAGCACGGTGGCATCGGTGGTGAAATCGGTTTTTATATCTTCCGAAACTTCTGTCACATGGGAAGACGGGTCAATCACGGGAATGGCTTTTTCATTGATGACGTTAAGCACCTGGCCATGATCGACGTTGGGAAGGGAGAGGTAGCCTGATTGGCCGGTTTTTTGCACCCACGTCAACAATACCACGGGAAACTTTCCATCGTCGGGTTTTGCCGCGCCGACCAATACCTGAGTATCCTTGGGCACGTCAATGCGATTAGCCAGTTTGGAAACAGGCGTGGATAGGTTTATATCTTTTGCGAATTCCTCTTTCTCCAATTTGTTGGCTTCTACTCCAAAATTTGGATTTTTCAAGACTAGGCTCACTCGATAAATATAACTTTTTCCCGGCTCCACGGAAAAATCAAAGAAACGCAACAATTTGTATTTAACCGACTCAGAGTCGTTAGCCGTTCGTATATCTGGGCGTCCGTGCATGGTGCGCGGATCTACCGCTTGTATGGTCTGATGGCGCGCTCCATCGCCGGCGTTTGCACCTTCCCCTGCTCCGCCAGGCGTGCCATAGATATT
>JBEKGL010000576.1:0-2862 GCA_050012815.1 Thermoguttaceae bacterium | reverse complement strand
GCGGCGAATAGTCCTGCGGATAGCTCGTTCCCGCCCAGCCGGCGTTGGGAAAGTAGTCGCGCTCGCCGATGTGGTTTTGCAGACCCATGCCTAATTGCTTGAGATTGTTTGTGCATTGCACGCGCCGCGCGCTTTCGCGCGCCGCCTGAACGGCCGGCATCAACAATGCCGCCAAGATGCCGATTATCGCTATCACCACCAATAACTCGACCAGGGTGAAAGCCCTGCGATATAAGTTCATCTGTGAAACCTTTTCCCTGGTTATTCCATATTCCCTAATTCCTATCTCCTAATTTTTTGGCCGGCAATAGGATAAGGCCAGCAGGGCGAACCCGGTCGCTAAATTCGGATCGCCCTCCATCCACTTTGTGTTGTCGTTGATCCAGGAACCGTCCTCCTTTTGCCGGCTGAAGAGTTCATAGGCAAGCTCGCGCCGCCAATCGTGTTTTTTCCCGGCGGCGTCCTCGAACAGGTCAACCCCCAGGGCGTCCAAGGATTTGGCGAAAACGTTGTAGTAATAATAAAGTCCGGCCTGGTCCAAGCCGGGATTGTTTTTCACGTCGTAATTTTTCCGGATCCACTGGACTCCGGCATTAACCCGGGGATCGTCCGGCTTGACGCCCGCGTAAATCATGCTTTTCAGGCCGCTATACGTCATTGATCCGTAGCTGCGCAACCCGCCGTTGTCGGTTTTGCCGGCCGGGCTGCCGCCGCCGGCCATGCAGGTATAATAAAAACCGCCGTCCGGATTCTTCGCGGCAAAGACCGTGGTATTGTCCGCGCTCTCGAAATTCTGGCAGCGGGAAACGAAAACCAGGGCCTTTTGTATTTCCGGATCGTCGCCGCCCTTGCCGCAAGCCTTAAGCGCGTCGATAAAGTAGGCCGTATTCGATAGGTCCGGGCGCGAGTCTTTGCCGTAACCCGTCCCGCCGTAGGACAGATCCGAGCGGTCTTTTCCCGCCTTCTCTCCCCATTGATTCTGCCTGATGAAGGCCTCCGCGTTCCGGAGCACACCGTTGTAGCGCTTGTCCTTATTGGCTTCGGTAAGACACATGATTACCATGCAAGTTTCGTAATTGGGCAGCCATCCGCCCTTGGCATAGATGCCTCCATCGGATTGAACGGCGTCGCCTAAGTACTTTAGACTTTTGGCCACCAGCGGGTCGCTGGGGCCGCGTCCATGACGCAACACAGCGGTGGTCACCAGCGCGGTAATCCCCACGCCCGCTCGACTGTTGAATGAGCCGTCCTCAGACTGTCCGTGCGACTGAAGATATTCTATTGCCCGATCGACCGAGCGTTGGTACTGTTGAGGATCGGGTCCGAATCTTGACGGACTACCGGATTCCTCGGCCGAAAAGCCGCACGACCCGTTTGCAAGCCAGATGTAAGTTACAAGCGCAAGTTGGCAGGCGGCGTTGAACCGGCGACGTGAAATACGTCCGCCTTGGTCTTTATCGTCTTTAGAGTTCAAGTTTTATCCTCCAGTTTAGGTTATCAGACAGTGACGCGGCCGGTAAAAAAGACCTTTAAGCGCACATCATCCTTGTAATATGAAGCCTCCATGATAGCAAAGAGCAAGATTTATGCCCAATACGACTTGATAAGGGTTAGAGAGCTAATCTAATGTAGTTTCCGGAGTTACATTGATAGATCCAGTCGAAAACAACGGCAGCCGTGTCGATACATTCGACATGCGTGTCGATTTCGACGACATTGACAAAGATATTTTTCAGCAGTGTGAATCAACATATTCAAGGGTCCGATTTGATATCGGTGAGGGATTAAAACGGTTTGATCCATGATTTTTTTCACTAGGAATATTGCACTATCAACATAAAAAAAGCCCCGTCGGTTGGGGCAGGGAAACCGACGGAGCAGAGATAGGGCTTGTTAGCCCATATAACGTATTATCTATGGTTTTTTTGTAATGTCAAGTATTCGGTTTTATTTCAAGGCGGAATTATGAATCGTCACACGCTAGTTGTCCATTGTACGTAGAAAAGGGTACCAAAACCCGCCTATTGACACTATTTCTTGCACAAACTAGACTAGAGAAATTGCTGGAAAAAAGCTTAAAAACAGGCTTTTTCGCAATGTACGCGGGAGTAACTCAGTGGTAGAGTGCTAGCTTCCCAAGCTGGACGTCGCGGGTTCGAGCCCCGTCTCCCGCTCTTGATATAAACCTTGCCGAAATTTGGAGTTAAATTACCTGCCGATGTTCGGCAGTGCGGCCTATAAGTTGACGGAAACATGGAACTCATCAGCCATGTGCATCCCAAAGGAGCGCTCTGTGCCCTGCCGCCCGCGCCGGTTCCCGGCCCAAACGGACGTTCGCGCAAAAAAGGGAAGCGATTGCCGGCAATTACATAGCATTGAAACAAGCTACCAGGAGCTTGTTACGGCAGCCCGCAGAACATCCTGAATTGTCGCCGCAACCGCGTCACTTCCTTTGGCATCCACATAGCTAGAAAAGTCTGCCGCAGCTCCTGCAGGGCCCTGGTTTCGGCAAAAAGAAAACCTTCCAGAAACAGTCTTTGTTCAGTGTCTTGGGATTTCGATGCCCAATCGCGGAACAACTCTTTTGTCGTTGCATGATCGTTGAGGACACCCATAAAATCCTGAAGCAGACTCATGCGAGGGTATAGCCGCTCGCGAAAGGCCGGCTCAAAAGCAATGGCGACAATCTCCATGGTGTAGCGAAGTTTTTTTGTGCGGATACGGAGATTGTGGAGGGCTTCATCGTTCGACAAATCGGCGTCAGCGGCCTTAAAGAACTTTTTCAACACGGTTTTCAAGTATCGTTGAGCTTGTCGTTTAAATTTGAGCTTGGCTTTCGTGTGCCGCTGGGAGCCGACGCCT
>JBEKGL010000575.1:0-2869 GCA_050012815.1 Thermoguttaceae bacterium | reverse complement strand
GTGGAAAAACCCAACTCCCGAGAGGCGCGCGAGGCAATGGCTCACGCGGCGTTGCTCTCGGGCATGGCTTTGGCTAATTCCGGCCTGGGATTGGCCCACGGCGTTGCCCCAGCACTGGGAATACACTGCCGCCTGGCGCACGGCGTTGCCTGCGCACTGATGCTGCCGGTGGCGCTTAGGGTAAACAGCGAAGTATGCGCCGATGAATTGGCCGGCTTGTGCCACACGCTTTTCGGGCACGGCCCCGGCACATCGCAGCGCGGCGCGGTGGAGGTGTTGATCGGCGAGATTGAAAACTTGTGCGATCGCATCGGCATACCGCGTCGGCTTGCGCAATTAGGAGTCCGTCGCGAGCAAATTCCCGCCTTGGTGAAAAGCTCCCGCGGCAGCAGCATGAGCGGCAATCCGCGCGAACTATCCGACGAAGAATTGACAGCCATCCTGGAGGATATATATTGATTCTGATGCCACGTTGATATAATTTTTAGATGCAACGCAAAACGCGGCCGCCGGTCGCGGAATTTTGATTTTTTATCACCCTGTTTTGGAGAGAGCATTATGAGAAAGAGTAATTTCAATTTGTTTTTATGTATGCTCGTTGTTTTTGGCGGCTTATTTTCGGTCTTGGCGTCGGCCGCCGTTGCGTGGCAGCCGACCGCGACCGCCGATGCGCCGCAGGCCGTAACGGCCGCCGTGGCGCCGCAACCGGTGTCGGTTGTTCCGGTTCCCCAGCTTAATAGGTGGATGCAACGTCACGAGTCGATGAATAATCGAGTCAAACAAGGCAACGTCGATTTGCTTGTGATCGGCGATTCCATCACCGAAGGTTGGGAAGGCGCGGGAAAAGAGGTTTGGAATAAGTATTACAAAGATCGCCATGCCGTTAATCTAGGCATCAGCGGCGATCAAACGCAGCACGTTTTGTGGCGCCTGGAAAACGGCAATATCGAGGGCATTTCGCCCAAGTTGGCGATGCTCATGATCGGCACGAACAACGCCAATGCCAAGCATAGTTCCGACGACATAGTCGCCGGCGTCAAAGCGATCGTGGAAAAGCTCCGCGAGAAACTGCCGGGGACCAAAATACTGGTGCTGGGCATATTTCCGCGCGGCGCGGACGACAACAATCCCATACGGCAAACGAACATGAAAGCCAATGAAGGCATTGCCAAGCTGGCCGACAATGAAAAGGTTTTCTATCTGGACATTAACGACAAGTTCCTCGATTCGGACCATAAACTTTCAAAAGACATCATGCCCGACCTGCTGCATCCCAAAGCCAAGGGCTACGAAATCTGGGCCGAAGCCGTGGAACCGACGATCGTCAAGTTGATGGGCGAGAAATAGGCGTTCCATTCGACGAATCCGGGGCGGCAGAGCCACTGCCGCCCCAACTCTCGGACTACTTGATTTTCAATCGCAGAACGGTGACCGAATTTGCCGGGAAAGTGTGGGTAAAATCCTTGCCGGCGTTCTGGAGCGGTTGTGTGATGGGAGCTACTTTAGTCGGGTTTTCCAAAGTGTTTTCATCGGTGGGCTTTTCCGAGGTCAAGACGATCGCCGTGCCCGAGGGCTGGACTTTATCCGCGCCGGCAAGGTGGATGTCGGTTTCCTGGGCGGATTGGGATGCGTTCACGACTTTCAGAATCACTTCGTCCCCGGTTTTGTTCAAACCGGCAACCGCGTATAAGGTCTGCATGGTCGGATAATCGATTTCGTGAATCAGCTTGTCGTCGAGGAAGCAACGCACATTGCGTGCGCCGACTTCAATGCGGATATCATACCAATGATCGTTTTCAATCCGGCTGGGAACCTCTTTGCCGAGTAGTACGTTTCCTCCGTTGAAGCGGTGGTCAAGGACATGTTTGCTGTTGGCCCAGCCGCCCAGATTCCACAACATCATTTCGTTTTCGTCTTGAACGTTGAAAATAATGAAAAATCCTTCGTTGCCGCCGATTTTTCTGGCTTTCACCGACAAAGTATAATTGCTCCAAGAAGAATCGCCGGCCGTGGCAAGACAATCGTTTTCCTTGGATGTTTGCTGCAATGCGCCATCCTTGACTTCCCACTGGCCGCGGACCATATTCCATCCATCGCTGCCTTTGGAAAAATCGCTGGCAAAAAGCGTTTTGTCGCCTTTTGTGACTTTAATGTCCTTGTATTCCGCCTGAGTTCCCCACGTGCCCAAACCAATGGCCCCGTGGCTGTCTTCAACAACTCGAGAGGGGAATTGAATGTCGAGGGGCAACACTACGTCGCCGCGATTCTGGCTGAACATCTGTTGCACGTAGTAAGAAGGTATTCCGCAAGCTCGGGAACTGTCGAACTGTATCAAGTTGACCGGCCATCGTCTGTCGTTTATGTTTACGAAAAGCGGCGCGTAGGAGGCCAACACCACCACGTCGGAATTGCGTTCCATGCCGGTCATGAAGGCCGCTTCGCCCACTGCACCGCGGAGGCTGCCGCGCCCGGTGTTTCTGGTGACGGCATATTCGCCCACGTAGACTTTTGGGCCTTTTCGATCGTAAGTATCATATTTATTGGCGTTTTTCAAAAAGAAATCGGGCGTGTTGTAATAATGTTCATCTATGATTTCAATCGGCCGGTTCTCCGGTCTGCCTCGCCACAGATCGGCGATCAAGTTCATTTGCGGATATTTTGCTTTTATGGCATCATAGAAAAGAGCGTAGCGCTCGTTGTAGGCCGGTCCGCCGTTTTCGTTGCCGATCTCCATGTACTTGAGCGAAAAGGGGGCCGGATGGCCGGCCTTGGCCCTTAGCGAGCCCCATTTACCGTCGGCCGGGCCGATGGCGTATTCGATGGCGTCCAAGGCGTCTTGCACGAATTCCTCGACGCCCTCCGTGCTTTT
>JBEKGL010000574.1:0-2871 GCA_050012815.1 Thermoguttaceae bacterium | reverse complement strand
CACTTGGGCAACCGCCGCCTGCGGACCATCGACGAGTTGGCCTGCGACGAATTGCGCAAGGGGTTTTTGAAACTCCGCCGCACCGTACAGGAGCGGATGAGCCTCAAAGACATCGCCGACATGACTCCCCGCACCCTGGTCAATCCCAAGAGCATTTCGGCGGCCATCGAGTATTTCTTCGGCCGCGGCGAACTATCGCAGGTGGTGGATCAGACCAATCCCCTTTCCATGCTCACGCACGAGCGGCGCCTGTCGGCCCTGGGCCCCGGCGGCCTGAACCGCAAACGCGCCGGGTTCGAGGTCCGCGACGTGCACATTTCGCACTACGGACGCATCTGCCCCATCGAAACCCCGGAAGGCACCAACATCGGCTTGATTTCCTCTTTGGCCATCTACGCCGGAGTGGACGATTACGGATTCCTGGTCACCCCCTATCAGAAAGTCCTCAAGAGCCAATTGACCGACCAGATCGAATGGCTCCGCGCCGACCAGGAGCACGAGGCGATTCTGGCCCCGGCCGACGCCAAGATCGAAAACGGCCGCCTGGTTGGCGAAACGGTCCTTGCCCGGCACCACGGCGACTTCTATTTGATGCCGGCGGATCAGGTGCAGTATATCGACGTGGCCCCATCGCAAATGGTGGGCGTATCGGCCGGCTTGATTCCGTTTTTGGAGCACGACGACGCCAACCGGGCCTTGATGGGCTCCAACATGCAGCGCCAGGCCGTGCCTTTGCTCATAACCGAGCCGCCGCTGGTGGGCACCGGCTTGGAAATCGAGGCCGCCCAAAACTCCAGCATGATCGTCCGCGCACAGCACAAGGGCGTGGTAACAAAGGTCGACGCCGATCACATTGAAATCGGCCCGGACGTGTACAAACTCCGCAAATTCGTGGGCCTTAACGAACGCACCTGCCAGAATCAAAAACCCATCGTCGCCGTGGGCGATAAAATCGAAAAAGGGCAGGTCCTCGCCGACGGGGCGGGCACATACAAGGGCGAACTGGCCCTGGGTCGCAACGTCCTGGTGGCCTTCATGGCCTGGGACGGTTTCAACTTCGAGGACGCCATCATCATCAGCGAAGATCTCGTGGAAAACGACGTCTACACCTCAATCCACATCGAGGAGTTCGACATCGAAATCCGCGAAACCAAGCTCGGCCGCGAGGAGTTCACCCGCGATATTCCCAACGTCAGCGAAAAACAACTCCGCAACCTGGACGAAAACGGCATAGTCCGCGTGGGCACGTTCGTCCGGTCGGGCGACATCCTGGTGGGCAAGGTCTCGCCCAAGTCGAAGACCGAACTCACGCCCGAGGAAAAACTGCTGCACGCCATATTCGGCCGGGCGGGCGAAGACGTGAAAAACGACTCGCTGGAAGTCCCCTCCGGCGTGGAAGGCATCGTCACATCCACGCAAAAATTCTCCCGCCGCATGAGCCTCAACGAGGATGAACGAAAAAAATTCGAGACCGATCTGAAAGAGGCCGAAGCCCAAGGCAACGCACGCATCGCCGCGGCGTTCGGCGAATTGGTCCGTCAGGTCGAGGAAGTCCTCAAGAAAAAGCTCACGGACGAGGAAGGCAACAACCTTGTCGAAGGCCAGGAACACCGCTACGTGGCCGAACAGGCGCACCAATTCAACATCGACTCGCTCGACGTCCGCAGCCCGCAGCGCAGGGCCGAGGTGGAAAAAGTTCACAAGTCCTACTGGCCCGCCGTGGAGGCCGCCATCGACGACCGCGACCGGCAACTGAATTCCATGAAACGCGGCGACGAGCTGCGCTCCGGCGTGTTGCAGATGGTCAAAGTCTACATCGCCGCCAAGCGCGTGATTTCGGTGGGCGATAAAATGGCCGGACGACACGGAAACAAAGGCGTGATCGCCAAAATCCTGCCCAAGGAAGACATGCCCTTCATGGCCGACGGCACGCCGGTGCAAATCATGCTCAATCCGCTGGGCGTTCCCAGCCGTATGAACGTGGGGCAGATTCTTGAAACGCATCTTGGCTGGGCCGCCGCCGCCCTGGGTTTCCAGGCCATCACCCCGATTTTCGACGGCGCGGACGAAGCCGCCATCCGAAATTGCCTGCGCGAAGCCGGCTTGCCCGAAACCGGCAAGGCCCAACTCTACGACGGCCGGACCGGCGAACAATTCGAGCAGCTATCGACCGTGGGCCAAATCTATATGATGAAATTGCACCATCTGGTGGACGACAAGGTTCATGCCCGGTCCACCGGCCCGTATTCGCTGATTACCCAACAGCCCCTGGGCGGCAAGGCCCGGTTCGGCGGCCAACGCTTCGGGGAAATGGAAGTCTGGGCCTTGGAAGCCTACGGAGCGGCCTATATCCTCCAGGAACTTTTGACCGTCAAGAGCGATGACGTGGAAGGCCGCACAAAAATCTACGAAGCTATGGTCAAGGGCGAAAACACCCTCGAGGCCGGCACCCCGGCCAGCTTTGACGTGCTGACAAACGAAATCCGCGGATTGGCGCTTAACATGCAACTGGAAAAAGCGCGGGTTTAATTTGAGATTTGAGATTTGAGATTAAAAAAGTTTAGCCGCGAGCCGGAGATGAGCGGAAACCACTCATATTTTCGTGGAAATTTACGTAAACCGCTTGCGGTTTCGCGATACCCGCTCCCCGACCAACCTTCGGTCGGTGCCCGGTCACAGCTAAACTGAAAACTGAAAACTGAAAACTGACAACTGAAAACTGACAACTCCTAACCAAAAGGAGAGGCCACAGTGAGTGTCGGCGAAACTACATACGACCGTATTAACGATTACGCCTCGGTGAAAATCAGCCTTGCCCGGCCGCACGATATCCGTAGCTGGTCCTTTGGCGAGGTGAAAAAACCCGAGACC
>JBEKGL010000573.1:0-4151 GCA_050012815.1 Thermoguttaceae bacterium | reverse complement strand
CTGAATCCTGAACCCTGAACCCTGAACCCTGAACACTGAATCCCGCGACAAAGCAAAGCAGCGCCAACGTGGAAACGAACACCAATGCCGAATCGACCGTGGCCGCCCGGGCGGAAACGGTAAAAATGATTGACGAGGCGGCAATCAAGCCCGCCCAAAAACCGACTCTGGGATTAAACAGCAACCTGCCCAGGTGATACGTGACGAGCGCCGTGCCCACGCCCAGCAGCGCCGAAAAAAAGCGGGCCCCGAATTCATTCTGCCCGAAAAGCTCGAACCCGGCGATCATCAGCCAAAACATAAGCGGCGGCTTTTCTGGAAACATGTGACCGTTGAACATCGGCACGACCCAGTCGCCGCGCTGGAGCATCTCCCGGGCGATAGATGCATAAAGCGTCTCGTCTTCGTCCCACAGCGATGCGGCCCCCAGATAGGTAAAAAAAATGATCGCCGCAGCGGCAATAATCCAACATTGATAACGGGTGTTTTGAGTCATGGGTTGACGTTTCCTAGCTTGCGTATTGATTTGCCGAGTGGATTTGTTGCTTTTCCTGCGCCAATCGACCTTGACAGATTTTCACGCGCAGTCTAAGGAATTCTCTAGCATCCACCAACGGCATTTTTTTGAAAAATCGGCAAAATACGGCAAAAGGGATATTTGTGCAAACTGCTGAAGCTAGGGAACCGCGTGACGCTCTTCCGGCATCGCCGCATCGCTTAATTGTCGATTTACCTTACGATAGGCCTGCAAAACTCTCTGCCGGAACACAGCTTCTTTGGCTGGCTCTGCCGCTTATGTTTATTCTCGCGGGATTTCTGGCCTTGGCGGTCGATTGTCCTTTAGGCCGCTGGTGCGTGGAAAAAAATTGCCCCGCCTCGTTGGAAAACCTCTTTTCCATTATGGAACCTTTTGGTAACGGTTTGGGCGTGGCAATCATCGGCATTACGATTTTTTTTCTGGATCCTAAGCGGCGTTGGGCTTTGCCTCGAATTTTATGCTGCGCCTATTCCGCCGGACTGGCAGCCAACGGGCTGAAATTGCTGGTCTCCCGCACCAGGCCGCACTCCTTCGACTTTCACGGCGGAGTCTTGCATACCTTCGGCGATTGGTTCCCCTTGGCCAGCGCAGGCAGCATCGGGCAAAGTTTTCCTTCCGGACATACAACCACTGCCGTAGCCTTGGCCGCGGCACTGGTCTGGCTTTATCCCCGAGGCTGGTGTCTGTTCCCGGTAATGGCCCTGCTGGTCGGTTGCCAGCGGATCCAGTCCGGGGCCCATTTCCTTAGCGACGTGCTCTGGGGAGCAGCCCTGGGCAGCCTTATCGCCCTGGCCTTTCTAAAAATCGGACGACTTCCCCAATGGATCGATAAACTAGAGGAAAAATTGAAGGGGAAGGATTTAAGGATGAAGGATGAAGGATGAAGAAACCGCTTGCGGTTTCGCGAATACGTTCACATTCAAGTGGGCAGTAAACTGCCCACCCCTCACTGCCCAATGGCACTAAGCTTGAATGGATAAATAATTGATGTAACTGGTGTTAAGCCGCTTCTGGACTAAAACCTGGACTAAGGATAAATCCCGATATTGGGCAAATAGAAACTAGACCAATCCACCCAGGCTGCTTATTTTACCCATTTTAATAAACCATCCACTAATCCCTGCCCACTGCCCACTATCCACTCTCCACTGCCCACTTATTTTTCCCTCTATGGCAGGCGGGATGTTCTTGTTAGAATCTGCGGCCGATTGGAATGGTTTTAGCGTTCGGATGCTTCCGACAACGAACTAACAACTTAGTATGCGAAAAATCCGATTGGAATAAGGAATCTATCCCATATATTCTGGGGGAGTAACCCAATGGCACATCGACTTACCTGGGCAACACCGGTTTTTTTGTGCTTGGCCGCAAGTTCGCTTTGGGCGCAGACGCAAACCGAATCTTGGTCCAGGACCAATCCCATTCGTCCAACCGATGCGGCCGCCGGGCCGGATCAGCCGGTCGTTCCGCAGACTCCCACCATCGAGCGCCGCGCAGCGCCGGATGCAAGTCGGCAATACTCGCCCCAGGGTAAGACCGGCAATCAGGCCCAACCGCTTTTGCCTAAAGAGCGGATGGCGTTTCCACTGCAACCTCAACAGGGCGCCCAGGCGCAACCGCAACCGCCGCCTTCGCCGCCTTTTACGCTTACACAACAGGAAGAGGCCCAGTTGGACGGCGTGCTTAAGGCCTGGGAGCAGAAAAGCAAGGATATAAAAACCTTTGATTGCAGCTTCAAGCGCTGGGAATACGATCCCGTGTTCCCCAAGCCCAATGCCGATCCAAAAGCACCGGCATATATCGAACTCGGCATCCTCAAGTATGCCGCTCCGGACAAAGGAGTTTTCCGCGTGCTCTCCACCGAAACGTCGGACGGCAAAGTAGTGCCCGTCGAAGACGACCGCGCGGACCATTGGATTTGCGACGGCAAGTCGGTTTACCAGTACCTTCCCAAGCAGAAGCAGTTGGTGGAGCACAAATTGCCGCCGGAAATGCAGGGCAAGGCCATCGTCGACGGCCCGCTGCCATTTTTATTCGGCGCTGAGGCGCAAAAACTTCGCCAACGGTATTGGATCCGCATCATACCGTCGCCGCCGAACACGCAAGACGTGATTTGCCTGGAGGCTTATCCTCGCTATCAGCAGGATGCCGCCAACTTCTACACGGCGACTTTGATGTTGAACGTTCGCGACATGACCCCCAAGGGGCTGCAAATTAAATTATTCAGCCCAACCGCAAGAGCCACTCCTCTTATGTATTCTATGGGGTAGTGGTCAACGACCCGTTGAGTTTCTTCCACGGCAATCCCTTCCAGCCCTACACGCCGCGGGGTTGGGAAAAAATCGTGGACGACGCCTCCTCTCAGCAGGCCGGCCGGCCCGTCGGCAAAGCGCGATAAACATCGTATCTATAAGGAGGACAGGCATTTTTGCCCGTCGATTGAATGTCATGAAAATAATGTTGTATTCACCGTTTAGCCCCGGAGCTTGCACTGGGAGTTTTTTCCACAAATTTAAATGGCATGGAATATGGAAAAAATCCGGGAGCAAGCTCCCGGGCTAAACTTTTAATGCGACATTCATTACCAGACACTCAATATTTCCGGCCAGACAAGAATGTCCGGCCTCCTGATATGGTTGGCTTGCCCCCTGCCCCCTGATTTGACGCAAGGATGCCGTGCCCTATAATCTAAAGGGTAATGTCTTTCAGGCTGATTAGAACAATGATACGACCGAACATGAGAATCGATCCGTTCCGGCGGTGCTGCCCGGTTGTGGGGTTGGCTGCGATTGTCGGCCTGGCATTAATTTACAGACCGGGCGAACTTGCCGCTGCCAAAGAAGACCGCGCGGGCGACGAAGTCCAGCCGGCCGCCGCACCCGATGCGCCCAAGCAACTCGGTTTTTCCATCCGCCTGTCATTGCCCATTACCGATCAGACCGTCAACCGGGTAAAGCGGTTTGTCAGCGGGGCCATGGAAAAGGCCCGGGCGCAAAACGTAAAACCATATTTGATCTTCGAGTTCTACATACCGCCGGGCCAGGAGAATTTCGCCCGTGGGAGCAACTTCAGCGCCTGCTATGATCTGGCCGACTTCTTGACCGGCGACGATCTAAACGCCGCCAAGACCGTGGCCTATTTGCACCAATCCATCCAGGGCCACGCCGTATTGGTGGTGATGTCCTGCGACGACATTATCATGGCCCCGGACTCGACAATCGGCCCGGCGGGCATCGACAAAACCCAAATCAGCGAAACCATTCGGGCAGCCTACCGCGAAATTGCCGGCCGGCGACGCAAATTGACCGTGCCTTTGGCCCTGGGCCTGTTGGATCCCGCGTTGGAAATCCTGGCCGTACAGACCGAGGTCGGCACCGAGTACGTCACGCCCGAAGGCCTGAAAGAGTTGAAAAAAACGCAAACAGCCGTCGCGCCGGAGGTCTTCAAGCCGGCCGGCGAATCGTTGCAGCTTACCGGCAAAAAAGCCCGCGATCTGGGACTGGTCACCTATCTGGCCGCCAACCGCCGCGATCTTGCCCAGGCCTTGGACCTCCCTCCGCCGGCGATCGAAGACGATCCGTCGCTGGAAAATCCCTGGAAGGCGGTGCGCGTT
>JBEKGL010000572.1:0-2880 GCA_050012815.1 Thermoguttaceae bacterium | reverse complement strand
TTGGACGGAACGACGCTGGAGAATCAGGGCACGATCATCTACACGGGAACCCCTTACCTCCTCTACGGCATTAATGGCGCGATTTTGGATAATACGGCCCAAGGCCTTATCGACTTAAAGAATGATCGGAGCTTCCTCCCTTTGTGGGCGGGTGTTAAGTCGACGATCACCAACGCGGGGACCTTCCGCAAATCGGCAGGCACGGGAACCACGATCACGCCAGCCGTGTTCAACAACACCGGCACGGTCGAGGTGCAAAGCGGCACGCTGAGCCTGGAAGGCGGCGGAACAGGTAGTGGAATTTTCAATATATCCGAAGGGGCAAACCTTCAAATTGGAAATTCAACAGTCTATACTGCCGGCGATATACTGGGAGCGGGTGCTTTGCTAATCGGTTCCAGTGCGAAATTGACCGCCGATTCTATCAACGTCGGCACATTGACTATAGGCGCGGGTTCCATGGTTATCATTGCCCCGCTGTCCGGCGGCCCGCTTGCGGACGCGGGATCCTTCACGGTGGTGCCCGAGCCGGCGACTTGGGCAATGCTTTTATTGGCCGCCATGGGACTGGGTGTTTATCGGCGTAAATCCTAATCCGACCGGCGCTGCCGGGCGAGCCGGCAGCGGCTCTGCGGGTATGGTTTCCGCGCCGTGGGCCAAATATTGGCGAGACGCCGACGCCATCCAAACCGAGAGAAGCTACACTCGGCTGAGAATCGCTCTAAGCGGGAGCCGATAATGAAAGCACGCTGAGCATCCGCCGCGAATTTTCCAGTTCGTCGAGGAATTGGGCACGCGTTTGTGCGGCAAGGCTCTCGGCGAAGAGCCGATAATAGTCGATGCCGCCGAGCAGGTTTTCTTTAAACTCGGTGAAGTAGTTTAACGTGTTCGACGAAAGTCCCAGCCGATACTTTTTAAGTTCCTCCCTAAGGTAATCGATATACAATTCGATTTCGCGGATAAACATGTGCGGGCGGTTGGGATTGGTCACGAGCGAACTCCGCCCGTAGATGTGGTCTATCATTTCCTCCAGCGCGGCGATTTTGGTAAAGTTCACGATGTTCGGACCGCTACAGATGGCGGGGGTGGCTGCGCGGTCGATCTTGTTTTTCAACATGGCGCCGCCGCCCAGGTCGTTGCAGATGCAGGATTTGCCAAGCACGCTCTCGCGCACCGCGGCGCGCTGTTGGTCGGTCAGATTTTCGCGCTCTAGTTGCCGGAGTTTAAGTTCCTGGTACTGGCGGGAGGCCGTGCATATGGGGTTGGGCGTGAATTCCTTGTTGAACAACATGACAAAACCTTTGCCGCATTGGCTGCCGGGGCGATTCTCCGCGATGCGGCGGCGGCGGGCCTCTTCGCTGGCCGAGGCGCGCAGATTCCAGAAAGGCAGCCCGAAGGGCGAACTGTCGCTCAGGTAAATGTCGCCGTTCGACGCGGCGGATAATTTTTGAAGGTGCTCGTCGTCGACGTTGGTCACTTCGGGGACCAGTAGAAAAGGGGTGGCCCAGCCGGTGCCGTCGGCGCAATAATACTCTCTGAGCATGGCATCTTCGGCGGCGGTTCCAATGCCGCCTTGGACCGTTATGCGAATCGGCTGAGGCTCCAGTTTGTGCGGATGGCCGAGCCGGCCAAGTGCCTTGACGTAATTGTCGTGCAGTTCTTGGCTAAGAGCGTTTTTCTTCCGCTTGAATTCATCCAGGATCGGTCCCAGTAAAAGACCCTTTGTGGCAAAGGCATGACCTCCGCAATTCAGACCGGATTCGACGCGAAACTCCGAGACCCACAGCCCGCGTTTGGCCAGAAATTTTCCTTGCACCGCGGCCGAATGATAGTCGCTGACCTTGAGAATGATTTTTTTCTTGTAAAGCCCGTTTTCATCGAGGAAAAAATCCTTGAATTCGGCGGCATAGCCGTACAGGCGGGGATTCATGCCCGCGGAAAACACGATCGAGGAGCTAAGGGAACTGTTTGCATAGCCGCGCAGCGCAGCCAAGGCGTCGCTGAATCGCGGAGGCAATTTTTCGCCGTGGCGGTACACGTCGCGGTCGCCCTTGGACATGATATTGACGTCGATGCTTCCAGGCGCCGCAAGGCCGCGGAGCCGGTCCTGCCGCCGGGCCCGCTCTTGGGCGTCGGAGGTCGCCAGCATGTCGCGGTAGGCCCGCGAAAGCGGCGACTGCGGAAGCATTTCGTAATAACGTGTTATCTCGCTTCCAGACTCGAAAGGCGAGGCTTGCAGCCGCTCTACCTGCCGGCGGATCAGGCGGTCCAGGAGATTCAGGTACGCGGTGATGCGGCGTGATCGGGCATCCTCGTCGAGATTGGTTATTTCCGTGTACGGTTCGCCCTCTTTCTTGCTATGAAATAAACGCATTTGCTCGATGAGTATGTCATCGACCAAGGAAATTACCGAGGAAATGCCGTATTTCGCAACCCTTAGCGGGGCATCGACAGTAAAGCCCGTGCCCATCACGGGAATGTGAAAGGTGTGTGGACGCTGACCGGCGGCGTTGGCCATGAGTCATCCGATCTGCTGCAAACTGCAATCGGGCGGGGATTGTTGTAAGCCGGAAGCCGCGCACATTTTAGCAGTACCCAGACGTGAAATTATCGATACAAAAAGGAGATTCTAACTATATTCGTAAGGCATGTCATGTCCTAATTACGGCGGAAAGACGTTTTCCCTGGCCCCAAACGACGCCTGAGAAACAGCCCCCCCTAATGGCGGCTCGTCTTCGCAACCCAATGTCTTGTTAGTGGTTAGCACTTTCACATGCATCAAAATACTGGGATGTTACGCGGCGGAAGTGCCGTGGGTAAACATTTTTTCCGATTGTTTTTATCAAAGCCCCCCCATCCACTTTGAAATATACCCATTTT
>JBEKGL010000571.1:0-2885 GCA_050012815.1 Thermoguttaceae bacterium | reverse complement strand
CGCGCGGCTTCGGTTTTGTAACCTTCGGCAACGACGAAGGCGCAATAACCGCCGCAAGCGAAATGAACGGCGCCCAATTGGATGGCCGCACTATCCGGGTCAACGAGGCCGAAAATCAGGTCCAGCGTCGCGGCGGAGGCGGCGGAGGCGGCGGAGGCGGCGGGCGCGGCGGTTCGCGGGGCGGGCATCGCGGCGGACAACGCGGCGGCGGTTACGACGAATAAAAAACCGCCGCGGCATTAGGCGCGATCGCCTGGTTTCGATCTGCTTTTTTAAATCCGGTTGCCTGTTGTGATCGGTGATCGATGGGGTTTTGACTTTATCGATCCAACAGGTATTATTGATCGAAGCCATGTTTTGTAAAAAACCATACGCAGAAGCCATCCGCGGTTCCACGCAACCCGCCCCCAATTTGCAATTTGCAATTTACAATTTGCATTTTGCAATTATTTGTCTTTTGTTTATCCTTCCGGCCCTGCTGTTGTGTCCATATCCGTCAATAGCGGCTGAAAAAAGACCGTTTCAGGAAGGGCGCTTCGACGGCGGCCAACTGCGTTACATCAACGATCTGCCCGTGCTGATCGTTTCCGGCACGCCGGAGGAGATCGGCCGGCAAAAGGCGGCGCTTACCGGCGACGTGCTGCTCAAACTCGTCGATTATCCCAAAAAGTTAATGCGCATCGGCAATAACAGCGACGAGCATTGGCAAAAGTTAGTGGCAATGGGCGAAGCCCTGAAACCGCAGATCCCTTCCGACTACCGCGATGAAATGCGGGCCTTCGCCGATAAGGCCGGCTTCGATCGCCAGTTGGACATGGGC
Organism: Thermoguttaceae bacterium; assembly: GCA_050012815.1. Lineage (GTDB taxonomy): Bacteria > Planctomycetota > Planctomycetia > Pirellulales > Thermoguttaceae > JBEKIK01. Next base: position 2,065 of record JBEKGL010000571.1, on the reverse strand, counting down.
GTGCTGGGCAACGTGATGCCCGACATCTATCGCGGCGGTTTCAATTGCTCGTCGTTAATAGTCGAAACCTCGCGCAGCGCAACGGGAGGACCGCTTTTCGGACGCAATCTGGACTTCTACACCCTGGGCATACTCGATAAGTACGGCCTTGTCACCGTGCATCTGCCAAAAGGCAAACATGCTTTTGCCATGATCGGCTTTCCGGGGATTTTCGGCTGCCTATCGGGCATCAACGACGCCGGCCTGGCCTTGGCCGTGCACGAAGTTTATTTGAGCAAAGACAGGGCGCCGATGTTCAATCCCAAGGGCGTGCCTTATTCGATGTGCGTTCGCCGCATCCTCGAGGAATGTACCTGCCTGGAAGAAGCGGAAAAACTGTTGCGCTCCACCGAGCGCACCACGCTGTTGAGCCTGGCCGCCTGCGATCGGCGCGGCGCGGCCGTCTTCGAGTTGACGCCCGACACCGTGGCGGTGCGCCGGGCCGACGACGGCTTGTGCTTTTGCACGAATCACTTCCGCACGCCCGAACTGATCATGTTCGATCGCCTGTTGGTATTGGCCCGCCGCTATCGAATCCTTGAAAAAAGCCAGTCGCTGAAGACTCTCGGCCTGGAAGACGTGGCCAAAAAGCTGGATCAAGTGAACCTGGGCCAGATGACCGTGCAATCCATGATCTTCGAGACCGAACCGCTGATCCTGCACCTGGCGATGGGTTCCTGCCCTTCGTCCGCCTTGCCCATGAAAAAACTGGAATTGCAGCCGCTCTTCAAACCATAAAACCGCAACTGTCGGTTGCGCCATTTAACCGCCATTCCATCGCGGCCAACGGCTGCGGCTTTATGTTCCGCCTGCTTGCCTAACGCGGCATTTCCTGATAAACTGAGTAGTTTGAAAATGCCCTATTCTACTCAGCGGGGCGCAGCATGGACCGAGAGCTTTGCGAAATCCGCTCCGATGCCCAGGAGTGCATCCGCCTGCGCGGGGCGCGGATGCACAATCTCAAAAATCTCGACGTCGACATCCCCCGCAACCGGCTCGTGGTGGTCACCGGTCCCAGCGGATCGGGCAAAAGCACGCTGGCCTTCGACACGCTCTATGCCGAAGGCCAACGCCAGTACATCGAAAGTCTTTCGATTTACGCCCGGCAGTTCTTGCACCAGTTGGAGCGCCCGGACATCGATCTGATCGAGGGGCTGCAACCGACTATATCCATCGATCAGCGGGCTGGCAGCCACAATCCGCGCAGCACCGTGGCCACGGTTACCGAAATCTACGATTACCTGCGCCTGTTATATGCGCGACTGGGCCGGCCCCTATGCCACCAGTGCGGCGAACCCATCCGGCAGCAAACGCCCGAGCAAATCCTGGAAACTCTTTTGCAACTCCCGCCGGGCACGCGAATGATGGTTCTGGCCCCGCTGGTCCGCGGACGCAAAGGGTGGCATAAGGAGGTCTTCGAGCAAATCCGCAAGGCGGGATTGTTGCGTGCTCGGGTCGACGGGGCGGTGGTCGACGTCCACGAACCGCCCGAACTCGATCAGCAAAAATCCCACGATATCGAAGCCGTCATCGATCGCATTGTGATCCGCGAAGGCGTCCGCGCCCGCCTGGCCGAGTCAATAAATCTGGCAGTCCAGCACGGCGACGGCGCGGTGCTGGCCGCATATGAGGAAAAACACAAAAACGCCGTCCAATGGCGCGACCGGCTTTTCAGCACGCTATACGCCTGCCCGAATTGCAAAATCAGTTACGAGGAATTGGAGCCCCGCACGTTCAGCTTCAACAGCCCCTACGGGGCGTGTCCGAAGTGCGAGGGACTGGGCGTGCGGGAAGGATTCGATCCGGAGCTAATCCTGCCCGACTGGAGTTTATCCATGTCCGCCGGGGCCGTTGCGCCGTGGAAAGATGCAACTGCGGCGGCAATGCACAAAATCCACCGCCGTTTAGCGCCTTTTTTGGCCAAGACCGGAATCCGCCGGAACACGCCTTTGGAAAAACTTTCGCCCAAGGACCGCGAGGTATTGCTTTTCGGCGGCGGCAAGCGGTTTGAAGGCATATTGATAAT
>JBEKGL010000570.1:0-2896 GCA_050012815.1 Thermoguttaceae bacterium | reverse complement strand
TTCCAACTGGTCACCGACGAGATGCAATCGCCTGTGACGAAAGAAGAGAGCACCCGGGTTTACGCTGATGAGTGATGCGGGCAGAGTAGTTGCTTAATGTTTGATCGCATTATTTTTGCATCAAGCACTCTGGTTCGTACACTCCTTAATTAGCCCCCGGTGAACACACCGGGGGTTTTGTTTGCAGCTTTATACTGTGCTAAAAACAAGGTGTAAGGTTATGCAAATATACTTCAAGTGCAATCTGAGCGACTTGTTCCATTGCAATCATGCTTACACGACTTCATGTTTACGCCCTGCCGAAATTCGCCGATCCGGAGTCGCTTGCCGACGGACCAGTTGTTGTCATCGACGTGCTTAGGGCGGCGACGACTATTGTTTACGCGCTACAGGCCGGGGCAAAAGCGGTTATTCCTTGCCGCGAAATTGACGAAGCCCGTCGAATCGCCGCAGGGTTTTCACCCGATGAAAAAATCCTCGGCGGCGAACGCGGCGGATTGCCCATCGAAGGATTCGATCTGGGAAATTCGCCGGAGGAATACACGCCCGATCGGGTTCGGGGGAAAACGGTCGTATTCACCACCACAAACGGAACCCAAGCATTGCTGCACGCCAAACGGGCAAAGCAAATTCTGCTTGGGGCCTTTGCAAATGTTTCGGCAGTGGCGGAAAAACTGCTCGCCGAGGAATCCGTCCATCTTCTTTGTGCCGGCACCGAGGGCGAACCCGGCGATGATGATATCCTGTTGGCCGGCATGTTGGCCGAAAAACTCCAGCGCCAGGGGGGTGCACAATGCAAACTCAACGAACAGGCCATTGCCGCTTGCGACTTATGGCGGCATACTTTAGAAATTACCCGGGCGTCGGCGGCTCATCCGCCCAAGCCTGAACCATTGGCAAAAATACTGCGTCATAGTCTTGGCGGCAAAAACCTTGTGTCGCTGGGCCTGGACCGCGACATACTGGCCGCCGCCCAAATCGACCGCTTTGCGATTGTCCCTCAATTCAATCCGGAAACATCACGCATACAACTGGTGAAGTAAACTTATAAATGTGATACAAGTCATGAAAAGAATCTTAACTTCATTATTAACAATTGTGGTTATTGTTCTGAACAATCAGTTTTGTCTTTCACGGGCCATTGCTGAAGAATCAGATTTCAAAAAGCAGACATATACTTTCAAAAAGATAAATCAGCATGAAATTAGAGCTGATGTTTATACCACGGATACCGCAAACAAGCGGCCGGTCGTCGTTTTTTTTCACGGGGGCGGATTTATTTTCGGCAATCGCGAGATAGGATTGCAGAGTGCTCTACGAGATAGGTTATTAAAGGATAAGTGTATCATTGTATCGGCAGACTATCGCCTAGCGCCCGAAACCAAAATAGAGCAGATTTTTAAAGACGCGGAGGACGTTTATAATTGGACTATCAAGGAAGGGCCGCAATTATTCAATGCCGATGCCGATAAAATAATTGCCATGGGAACTTCAGCGGGAGGACAATTGGCATTACATCTCGGTTTGAAAAGCCCCAGACCCAAAGCAGTTGTTCTTATATCGAGTTCCGGGGATTATTCATCACTCAATTGGGAAACAGGCGATGTTTCAATATTGAAAAGCGCTCCGGAATATTCCGTAGTCGGAGAAAGCGAGATTTCTTTCGGCGATCGCAACAAAAGATTGACTTTATACTTGTTTCTGCGAGATAATAAGCTGTTTATGTATGAAGTATTTGGGTTTGATGTTTCCAAGGAATCAAAACGCTTTAAAGACTTTTTACCAATCAATAATCTCGATGCCGGATATCCTCCAACATTAATTTTACATGCGAAAACTGATGCCGACGTGCCCTATAGTCAGGCGGAAATTCTTAATGCCGCCATGAGCAAGATGAAGATCAAGCACGAATTGTATACCGCAAAAGAGGGCCATAGTTCGCAACTCATAAGAAATAATCCTGATGCTGTCCAACGGATCGGCTCTTTTATTACCGAGCAGTTAAACGCACCGGATAATTAAATTTGGTGAATATATTGCCCGAAATTATTCCCGACATAAATGCCGAAGTTAAACAAACCGACCACTTACCACTAACCACTAAAAACATCATGGAAATGGAACAACTGGTAGCGCTTTGCAAGCGGCGCGGATTTCTCTTTCAATCCAGCGAAATATACGGCGGACTGAACGGCTTTTGGGATTACGGACCCTTGGGCGTGGAACTGAAGCGAAACATCCGCGAGGCATGGTGGCGCGACATGGTCACCGGCCACAACGAACTCGACGTCCAGCCCGGCGCCCCTTCGGCTTATGAAATGACCGGACTGGATTGCACGATCATCATGCATCCCCAGGTTTGGAAATGCTCGGGCCATTACGACTTGTTCCACGACTATCTGGTCGATTGCCGCGAGTCGAAAAAACGCTACCGGTACGATCAGGTTCAAGGCCGCTGGGTAAGTTGCAAGGGGCAACGGATTTTCGTGGCCACCGAGGCCGGGAAAGAAGGTCTTGAAGACACGCAACAAAAGGCGCTAAAGTTTTTTAATCTCCGCGCCAAACACGCCGACGAACTTGTCTGGGACGGGCCGCTTGTCTCGCTCACCACAATCAAAGATTTTTCCCAAGTGCTCGGCCCGGATGCAAAAACTTTGGGAACCATAACCGAGCCCCGCGAATTCAACCTGATGTTCGAGACCCACACCGGCGCGATCCGCGATGAAAGCAGCAAGACGTTTCTCCGGCCCGAGACCGCCCAGGGAATCTTCGTAAATTTCAAAAACGTCCTGGACAGCACGCGGGTGAAAATTCCCTTCGGCATCGCACAGATCGGCAAGAGTTTTCGCAACGAGATCACCCCGCGGAATTTCACCTTCCGCTCGCGCGAGTTCGA
>JBEKGL010000569.1:0-2904 GCA_050012815.1 Thermoguttaceae bacterium | reverse complement strand
GGGAAGACCATCAAGGCCACGACGGGAAAAAAGATGGAAATTAGTTTAAAAGGGAATCCCACTACCGGCTTTAACTGGCGGATGGCGGATTTAAAGAGCGAGTCGGTAAAGGCCGACGGAAAGGGCGAGTATGTTCCCGACAAGAACGATCCGCCCAGGGTCGGTTCAGGCGGAAAGTTCGTTTTCAAATTCATCGCTGCAAAACCCGGTAAGGCGACCCTCAATTTCGAGTATCTCCGCCCTTGGGAAAAAGACAAACCACCGGCCGAAAAATTCAGCGTGAACGTCATAGTGGCGGAGAAATGAAAAACCGGTTATCATTCTGGTTCCCACGCTCCGCGTGGGGAACCCGCGTTTCCCAACGCTCTGCGTCGGTAATTAAGGCAAACGCCTATATGTGCATCTCCGGTCGCCCATTCCCACGCGGAGCGTGGGAATGAGTTGTATAAAATCGGCAAATTGAAAACATCGTCTCATGCCAGAACTGCCCGAAGTAGAAACCATGTGCCGGCGGATCGCCACGGTGGTCGGTTGCCGGATCGGCAATCTGAAGCGCTCTAGTTCGCCTTTGCAGTCAATTTTGATTTATCCGCGTTTGTCCGTCTTTCGCAGGCGGGTGAAAGGACAAACGATCGCTGCCATAAGCCGCTTGGGCAAGCGGGTTGTTTTGGAATTGGAAAACGGCGAGAGGATCGTCATCGAGCCGCGCATGACCGGCTTGATCCTGCTTGATAATCCGCCCGATCGAAAGCACTTGCGATTGATTTTCGAGCTTGAAGGCGGATCGGCAAGGCAGTTATTGTTTTGGGACCAGCGGGGGCTGGGCGTGGTTAGGCTGCTCTCGCCCGGGGAATTCCGGAAAGAGCTAGGGCCCGAGCGGATCGGTCCCGATGCCCTGCGGATCACTCCGGAAATTTTGCGGAAGCGGCTCGTCGGCAGTCGGCGGGCGATCAAAGTGGCCCTGCTCGACCAACACGCGATTGCCGGCATAGGGAATTTATACGCTTCCGAAATACTGCACCGTGCGGGCGTCCATCCGGCGAAGCCCTGCAATGAATTGAAGCCCCGCCATTGGGCAGCCATCCACGCCGCGATGCGAAAAGTGCTGCAAGAGGCCATCCGGCATCAAGGCTCCACGCTCCGCGACGGCACCTATCGCGTTACCCGCGATGAACCGGGAAATTATCAAGATAAACACCGTGTATATCAACGCGCCGGCAAACCCTGTTTACAATGCGGCGCGGCCGAGATAGTCCGCATTGTGCAAGCCCAGCGATCCACCTTTTTCTGCCCGGTGTGCCAACGCTGAATAATAAAAATTATGCAAACACTAACCCCCCTTTGCGCATTGTATTTATAATGCAAGAAACCGCGTTACGTTAAACCGCTTGCGTTACGTTAAACCGCTTGCGGTTTCGCGATGGGACTGCCTGGATTTTCCCCCACCCCCCGGCCGATGCCGCGAAAATAGCCCCTTTCCGGATATAGATGCCGTGCATGAACCTGCTACGGATAACCTGGCTGCGGCATGGGAGGATTTTGGGCCGGAATTATCGCGCCTGATCCAGGTGCTGGGCATCGGCTCGGCAAACGCAAACGATATTCTCCAGGAAGTGTATCTTACGGCTCGGGAAAAATGTCCCCCGGCCTTGGACTTCGAGGACTTGCGAAAATGGCTGATTCGAGTAACCGTCAACCGCTGCCGACTCGAACACCGGCGAACCGGTCGCTGGCGCAGGGCGTTCCTCGCCCTTACGCATCTGTTCGACCGTCGAGTCCAAAGCGCCCCCGCCGCCGAATCGCTCTCGCGCGACGAACAGCGCCACCAGGTCCGTCGGGCATTGCAGTCGCTCGATGCCAATATGCGATCGCTCCTTGTGCTGCGTTATTTCGCCGATTTCGATTCCAGCGAAATCGGCCGTATCATGCAATTGCCCGAGTCCACTGTCCGCGGCCGGCTCTGCAAAGCACGGCAGAAATTGGCCGACTGTCTCCGAAAGGCGGGATATAGCCATGAAGAATGAAACTTGCGATAAAATCCGGCTTTTACTGGTGGACTACTCCGACGGATCGCTGTCGGCCAATGAGACCCGGCAAATCGCCGACCATTTGGCCCAATGCCCCGCTTGCCGCGAAGAATTCCGCCTGTTGGAACATTCCTTGGCGCTTGCCCGAGAGGTTTGGAACGAAGCGGCAACCAATGAACCGCTTGCGGTTCCGCGAGGCATCAGGACAAGGCGTAGGACCATTCGCCGACCGCTCGCCTGGATAGGCGGCGCCGCGACAATCAGCACAGTCGTTGTTCTTTTATTATTCGGTCAATCGTTATTTTCGCTATTCAAACCCTTGGGCGTTACGCATCAACCAATCGAACTGGCGAAAAACAATTCCCCGCAAAACGCTTCCGCACAGAACAATTCCGCCTCGCCCAGTAAAGAGATGGACGTCATGGAATACATTGCCCGCGAAGAACGCTCGGCCCGGCTGGCCGCATCCATGCAAATCTTGGCCGACGCGCCGGGCTTGGAACAATACAAAGAAGACGCCGAACGCTACCTGAAAGAAAATTACGCCGACACAACCGCGGTCCGAATGTTGGAAAAACAACAAATCCCGCCCGAGTAAAAATCAATTCGTTTAAACAAGGCAAAACCATCGAAGAACGCTGATCTCCACTAATCTTCGCTGATTTCTGTAATGAAGTTTTATTAGCGTCGATTAGTGGGAATTAGTGTTCTGCATAAAAAGGACCCATTCATGTATCTTAAAAAAATCCTTCCGTCGTTGTTCACGTTTATTATGGCAGCCGTATTATCAGCCGCTGATCCTGAAACCAAGCCGCAAACAATCCCGCCCGACAAACCCGCCGCCGATAGCGCAACTTCGGCAACCATACCAGCCGTG
>JBEKGL010000568.1:0-2915 GCA_050012815.1 Thermoguttaceae bacterium | reverse complement strand
GTTCGGCCGAGGCAATATCCGACGTTACCTATCTCGGCGGCGGCTCGATCCCAACCCAACAGTTGCCGACCTGGTGCGTGGCGCTTAGACCGGCTTCATGGCCGGTCGACCGATTGGCTGCGGCTTTGCGGACCGGCGCGCCTGCCGTTGTCGGGCGCGTGCGCGAAGACCGCCTACTTTTGGATCTGCGCAGCGTCTTTCCCCGCCAAGATACAGAAATGCTCTCGGCCTTGGAAGCCTTGAGCAAACCGTGACGGACCGCATAATTCTTCCCTATCATTATAAGGACTTAATTATGTGCCTTATCCAATGTAGGCCCGGGCTGCCATTCAGCCGCTTGGCGAAAATAAAAAACGTACTACTGGGAGGGTTTATTGTATTATTATCTTGTCTTTTGCCTCCGGCCGCCGCCCAGGATACTCCCCCTCCCCCGCAACTCCACCCCTGGGGCCGGTTCGAACCCGGGGCCTGGAAGCTGGTTCGGGTGGTTACCGAGAACTTCAACGAACAAGGCGCCGTGGCCGGAACCAGCACGAGCGACTGCAAAACTACCCTGCTCGATGCCGATGAAGACGGCGTCACTCTGGAAATGAGGGTTTGCGTGGAAGTGGCCGGAAAGCGATTCGACGGCGAACCGCAAACCATCAAACAGAATTATTACGGCGAACAACAATCCGCGGCTTTGAAACTCAAAGAGCCTGCCGCGGGCCAAGTGACAATCGAAGATCGGAAAATTCCCTGCCAAGTCCGAAAAATCGAACTATCCAATGCAAACGAAAAAACAGTCGCCACAATTTATTATTCCGCCACGGTGCCGCCGTACGTCTTAAAACGGGAAAGCGTGACCACCGACTTGGAAGGTAAAAATATCTTAAGTGAAACCAACGTTTCGGTGCAGGCCTTTGAAATGCCCTGCAAAATATCAGGTGCCCTGCGCAGCGCGGCCTATATAAAAACCGTGCAAAAAACCCCCAAGGGCACAACTTGCACCCTGGCCGCCGTTTGTCCTGAAATACCCGGCGGCATCGTCAGCAACAGTTCCAAGGAACTCGACGCGACAGGCCGATTGGTCCGCCGAAGCACCTTGGAACTCGTCGATTTCAACGCCCAACCCGAAAAAGACCGCACCGGCCCCCTCGGTCGCAAACGCCCACCCAGAAACCGCGGGAAATAATATCAACGCACAGGAAAAAAACTGCGTTTCCTTTTTCCCCCTTTTTCTCCACCTCCCAGAACAATTCATGTCGCCTCCCGATGATTTGTTAAGGTGCAAAAAATGATCACTGCCGTCCGAGTCCTTTGTTTCACGATACTGTTATCGGCGTTTTCCTTTCGCGCTGCGGCGGAGGATTTCACCGATGCCATTCACGCATATCTGCAATCATGTGTCGAGACTCACAAAGTAAATGCCGGCATCGTGGTAGGCATTGTGGACGAGCACGGGAGCAGCATTATAAGCTATGGAAAATTGGATAACGGCACCGATCAGGAAGTCAACGGGGACACGCTGTTTGAAATCGCTTCGGTCACGAAGACATTTACCGCTCTGTTGCTGCAAGACATGATCGAACGCGGGGAGATGAAGCTGGATGATCCCGTGGCAAAGTACTTGCCCAAGTCGGTCACAATCCCAAGCCGCAATGGCAAGGAAATCACCTTGCTCCAACTGGCCACGCACAGGTCCGGGCTTCCACGCTTCCCCGACAACGGCCTTCTTACCCCCCTAGGTGATGTAAACTCTGCTGATTATACCGTCGAAATGTTGTATGACTTCCTGTCCGGTTACAAGTTGACGCGTGACCCGGGAGCCAAGTTCGACTATTCCGACTTGGCAATGGGATTGCTCGGTCACGTCATCGCCCTGAAAGCCGGGACGGACTACGAGTCGCTGGTGGTGGATCGGATATGCCGGCCACTCGAGATGGATAGCACGCGGATCACGCTGACGCCTGAACTAAAGTCTCGTTTCGCCACTGGACACAATCAACTCGGATACGTGGCATCGAATTTGGATTGTGGAGTTCTAATGGCCGCCGGCGGACTGCGTTCGACGGTCAATGACATGTTGAAATACGTGTCGGCGAACCTCGGACTGACGCGCTCCACCCTGACACCGCTCATGGAGAAAACGCACGCGATTCACTTTCAATCCGACACTCCATGCGGATATGTGAGCACGGGCGGGAGCATCGGTTTGGCGTGGTTTGTCCTTTCTGATCCGCAGGGAAGTGAAATCGTCCGGCATGGCGGAGCTTCATGCGGTTACAAGACGTTTGTCGGTTTCGATCTGACGCGGCGTCGCGGAGTGGTGGTCTTGTCGAATTCGCAGGATAGCTTTGGCATTGAACCGTTAGGTATGCTGTTACTCCAAAGCCAGTGGCAGTCGGAACGACGGCCAAAGGAGACAAAAATCAGCAGCCCGGTTTACGATTCGCTTGTGGGGCAATACCAGCTTTCACCCGATTTTGCGCTGGGAATGTTCGCCGTGCGGCAGTTTCTCGGGAGCGCGTCAAAAACAATCATTTATATCCCGGCGGGCTTCTGCCTTGCGGTGATACTGGTCCTCCTCTGGCGCGCTCGCAGTTTCCGCAAGCGATTGCTAATCCTGGGCTGCGCGGTCCTGGTCAGCAGTGTTTTGGCGGCACTTATTGTGCTGGTGTTGAGTCACAGGTTTTGCGCTATTTTCAATCCCAGCATAATTATTCGCCGTGAAGGAGATCATATCTTTACCCGATACACCCGCCAGTTCTCGCCCGAGGCCAATAAATTACTGCCGCCTTTTCCTACTCCTGTTTACCTTTGGTCAGTTGTTTCTATTGAATTATTGCCGGAATCGGAAACTCACTTTTTTAACCGGCTGACGGGCATGCCCATGACGTTTTCCAGGGATGCGCGGGGCAAGGTGACCGGCTTGA
>JBEKGL010000567.1:0-2925 GCA_050012815.1 Thermoguttaceae bacterium | reverse complement strand
CCGCATCGGAGCGACTCGATTCGCTTGATGCTGCTATTCCTTATCCTGACGGCCGGACACATTGCGGTGTCGTTCCCCTTATCCTTTTATTCCGGGCATGTTTTAGAGCATCGATTCAGTCTGAGCACGCAGACGTTTGCCGCCTGGCTGTGGCGATATGCCAAACGCAATTTATTGGGCATTGCATTGGGCATGGCGCTTATGCTTGGATTATTCTGGCTGATCTGGACCACCGGGCCGATTTGGTGGCTAGTGGCGGCGGGGGCGTTTTTCCTGGTCAGCGTATTGCTGGGACAATTGGCGCCTGTGCTGATTCTGCCGCTGTTTTACAAGATCGAAAAACTCGACGCCCCGGAACTAACCGGACGGATTGCCTCCTTGGCCGCGGGCACGGGCCTATCGATCGAAGGAGTCTATCGCCTGGATCTTAGCCAAGAAACCGTCAAGGCCAACGCCATGCTCACGGGTCTGGGCCGCACCCGTCGAGTGCTGTTGGGCGATACGCTACTGAAGGGTTTCTCGCCGGAGGAAATAGAAGTAATTTTTGCCCACGAGATCGGGCACCATGTTTTCCATCACATCCGCAAGATGATCGCGGCCGGCATTTTTTATAGCGCGGCCGGATTTTTCATTTGCGACCGGATTTTGGCGGTCTGGGCCGCCGGGGAACATACTCCCCTGGATTACTCGCAACTGCGCGTGTATACGCTGCCGCTTATTATGTTTATTCTCACTCTTTTCGCCATGCTGCTGGAACCCGTGCAGAACATCATCAGCCGGCATTACGAACGGCAATCCGATCGCTATGCCATCGAGCGGACCGGCAATAAAGAGGCTTATGTTTCAGCATTTCGCAAGCTGGCCAAACTCAATAAAGACGATCCGAACCCGCATCCGCTGGAGGTTTTTCTATTCCACAGCCACCCGCCGATCGCCGAGCGCCTTGCCCTGGCCGACAAAACTCAGTGAAAAAACCGCTTGCGGTTTCGCGATGCCCAAGCGTATCAAACTTCCAGATACTCTTCCACGGCGTCGCGGAGGACGTTGCGGTCGGGATCGACGCCGGTCCAAAGCTTTACGGCCAAGGCGACTTGCTCGATGAATATGCTCAAACCGTCCACGGTTTTGCAGCCCCGTGCGGCGGCTTCCTGCAAAAGAAGCGTTTGCGGCGGATCGGTGGATACATCGGCCACGAGTAATTCCGGCCTCAGGCCGTCGAACAACAACGGGAGGATGGCATCATCATTTTGCCGCCCGATCGAGGTGGCGTGGATCAGCACGTCTGCTTCCACGGGCAGGGCGTACTCGTGTTGCCACGGCGCGGCCGAAACAGGAACCTGGTACTTGGCGGCTAACAGGCCGACCAGCTCGTTCGCCCGGGATTCGCTGCGATTAACGACGGTAATTTCGCCCGCGCCCGCCGCGGCCAATTCCAAGGCCGTAGCCCGCGCGAGCCTTCCGGCCCCCAAGAGCACAAATCGCTTGCCGGCCGGATCGATGATCCGCCCAATGGCCTGCATTACGCCTTTGCCCTCGACGTTGTCGCCCGCCAGAACGTCGCCTTCGCGATAAAAAAGATTAACCGCGCCGATGGCGGCCGCGGTTTCGGTGGTGCGATCCAAAAGCGGAATAGCGGTTTGCTTGTGGGGATCGCCGAAATGGCCGCCGTAAAAGCCCAACGCCTTTAGCCCCCGGATTGCATAGCCGAGATCTTCCGCCCCGACCTCGAAGGAAAGATATCGCCAATCGAGATCATGATGTGCGAAGGCCTTTTCGATCATGTACTGCGTGGGGTTCCCGCTGACGGGTTGGGCCAACAAGGCTAAAATCGGCGGCACCGAAGAACTACTCACGGCTGGAACCTTAAAAGGAGAGGCGTTTTTTTCAATCGCATTGCCGCTATTGTCGCCCGAGACCGCCAAAAAAACAACTACCCCCCAAAAAATGCTAATTGCTGAATGCTGATTGCTGAATATAAGATAGGCAACAACGATTAAACATCTGCGGTTTCTTCGCTATGCCGGGCGAGTATCAGACGCAGCCGACGGATTTCCTGCTCATACCGCATCCGCTCGACGCGCCACTGCTGGGATTCTTCCTCGAAGCCAGTTTGCTGCCGCAAAAGCGCCTGCTCCCGGGCGATCAGCATTGAGGCTTGCTGTTGGGTTTCTCCCTGCCTGACGCCCATGCAACTTTCGAATTGCCGCTTCTGTTCGACCAGGTTCTCGTATCGTTCGACCAATTGGTCTCGGATGCCTTCGAGTTCTTCTTTCTGTTTGAGCAACTCGGCATTGGCCAGCCGATATTGTTCGGCCAGGCGGTTGCGGATCCGGCCCAGGGATTGCGTCAATGCGGCCGGCGGCGCGGCGCCGGAAAGTTTTATCCACAGTTCCTCGGTCGCCAGTCGGATTTCCAGCGTCTCCCGGTGCATGTGCTGCAAATCCGCGCGAAGCTGCAACAGCGCTGCACGGCTTTGATTCACATGCTTACCGTGCTTAAGCACAATCCGGCGTTTCTTATCCAATTCGGCCAGGGCTTGACGCTGCTGGGCAATAAGCCGCTGACGCTCTTGATGGATCTCCTCTCGCAGTTCACGGCGTTCGGCCGTTAATTGTTCCTGAAATTTTTGGATATCGGTTTGGGCCTGGGCAAGACGATTTTCGGCCTTTTCCAGTTTTTGTTGCCGTTGCTGCAAGAGCGCGGCGTTGCGTTGAATTGTTTGTTCGCGGACCGAGATATCGGGCAAAGAACCGCCGGAGCCGGAAGATCTATTTAAGACCTCCGATTCCAAGGCCGCGCGATTTTTTTCCAGTTGGGATTCCCTTTGGCGGATCAATTGCAGTGAGGCCTCTTGCCGGGCTTCGAGTTGTTGCCGCTCGTACTGCAAGGCATTTTCCGCCGCTTGCCGCTCGATCTCCCATTGGC
>JBEKGL010000566.1:0-2937 GCA_050012815.1 Thermoguttaceae bacterium | reverse complement strand
ATACGTGAGCATCTCTATGCAATTATTGATTTTCAGAAACAAAACAAAACAAAAGCAGACAAGAGTTGGCCGGTATTATTGAAAAGTAACACATATTTTAATTACATAACTTTGCACCTTCAGGAGATCCGAAATCTTGCTAACTAAATATTCCTTTTCCCCAGCAACACACTATTAAGACACTACCCAAATGTCAAATAACAAATAACGAATAACCATTTTTGTCATTAGACATTCGTGCTTCGTCATTTACTATCCCCTATACCCTATACCCTATCCCCTATCCATGCGAGTTCTTTCCGGCATTCAACCTACCAGTCGATTCCACTGGGGAAATTACTTCGGCGCGATCCGGCAATACATAGACCTGCAACACCAGGCTGAAGAGGCCTTTTATTTTTTGGCTAATTTGCACGCCTTGACGACCATCCGCGACCGCGAGCAACTCTGGCGGAACACGATGGACGCGACAATCGACCTTTTGGCCCTGGGCCTGAACCCTAATCGCGCCACGTTGTTCGTGCAATCCGACATTCCCGAGGTCTGCGAATTATGTTGGCTGCTGATGACGGGCGCGCCGATGGGCCTTTTAGAGCGTTGTCATGCTTATAAGGAGAAGAAGGCCCGCGGTCTGACGGCCGACGCGGGATTGTTCACCTACCCGGTATTGCAAGCGGCCGACATTCTTGCCTACGATTCCGATACCGTGCCGGTGGGCGAGGATCAAGTGCAACATATCGAGGTCTGCCGCGACCTGGCGGCCAGTTTTAATTATGCCTTTGGCGAAACCTTTGTCATGCCCAAGGCCAAGGTGCTTGACACTTCCTCCCGCGTGCCTGGTACGGACGGCGAAAAGATGTCGAAAAGCTACGGCAACGCCATCGACGTATTCGAGGATCCCAAGGCTCTGCGAACGAAGATCATGCGCATTGTTACCGACTCGCGCCCCATGGAGCAGCCGAAAGAGCCCGATACCGACCATCTTTTCCAACTTTATTCGCTCTTTGCCGGCCAGTCCCAGCGCGAAGAAATGGCGGCGCTTTATCGCAAAGGCGGATTCGGCTACGGCCAGGTGAAGAAGGAATTGGCCGATTTGGCGGTTGATTATTTTGCCGATGCCCGAGAGCGACGCAAGGAACTGGAGTCCAAACCGGATCAAATCCGCCAGATTCTCGGCGACGGCGCGGCCAAAGCCCGCAAAAAAGCCGCTGAAGTGTTGCTTCGAGCACAACTGGCCTGCGGGGTGAAGCCGCCTCGTTAATCAAGCCAATTTTACGGGAGTACAGGCATTTTTGCCTGTCTAATGAGGAGGAAATGAGAAGGACAGGCATTCTTGCCTGTTTAACGAGGAGGACAGGCATTTTTGCCTGTCTATTTTTAGCCGGACAATAATGACCGCCCTTTTCTTATCTCTCGATCCGCATTAGCATGTTTGCATGAGCATATTGCAGGAGCCATCGGCGGAACAATCGCCTCCAAGCGGCGGCGGACCGTTTAGCCTGCGCGGGCTGGCCATTTGGCTGCTCGGAGTATTGATCTTTGCAACGCTTGTCGCCCGGGCGGCGGTCGATGCCCAATTTTATTTTGCTCCTCTGGTGATTTTTCCCCTATTGACCGGTGTGGGGCTGGGCGGATTACTGTTAGGCCTGATGCGTGCCGGACAAATCGGCCATCGACCCACGATTATTTCAGGCGCCGTTCTAGCGGTGTTGATCGCGTCGACCGGAGAGCATTATTTTTGTTATCTTGCCGCACGGCAAACCGAGCCGAAGCAGCCGCAACTGGCGGATAAGGCCCGGCAGGTTTTTCCAGAACTCCTCGCCCGGGGCCTGCAAACTCCGCCCGAGAGTTTCTTGGAATACATGTGCCAGCAGGCCGAGCGAGGCAGGCCCCTATTGTTTGACTATATCGCGCGGAGTTGGGTCGCCTGGCTAAGCTGGGCACTCGACTCCTTGCTGGTCCTGGCCGGCGTGTCGGCGGTATTGCTTCCCGCCATGTTTTTGCCTTTTTGCGGCCGATGTCAAACCTGGTATCGGGCGATCCGCAGCGCACAAATTCCCGCTTCCGCGGTCAAACAAATCGGACGGATCGCGGGCGTGGATCCGGTCGAACACCTCAAGTCGGGACACTGCCGGTTGATTTGTTGTCACAGCGGGTGCGGGCCGACGGGCTGTGAACTCTACTGGGAAGACACAACCGGCGACACGTTTTTCGCCCGCGCGTGGATAGATGCCGCCCAGCGCAACCTGGTGATGCAAGTGCTGGATGAAGTTACTGAGGGTGATTTTCACAAGCGATCCAATATATCCTAACCCGGTTGGGCCGATTTTCCGGGGGGTAAATCCCATCGATAGAGTTAATTTTCCATTTTTTTCTTTTCCCCCTCGAATAGATTCTTGACATACCCATTATTTTTGGTATGTTAAAAAATGTTAAAATTCTTCTTTAAATCGTCAACACCCCATCGGTGAGGCAGCGTTTCAAGGCGTTCGAAATCGCTTTGGCTCAATGGTGAGATGTTACCTGCAGAGCCAAAGGCGAGGCGAATGTCTGGGGCGAGTAGCGGCTAAACGATTGATTTTCTCTTCATTCTGTGTCGACCCTGGGCGATTAGGGCCGTTACGTATTGATTATGTGAGTAATCGAATTACTCAAGAAAAAGGGGTGATTCTATGCAGAAAGTGATGCGTTCAATTTTAGTTGTGGCACTGCTGGCGGGGCTAAGTATGCCGGCTTGGGGTGTGCTGTACGATGCTTCAACGAATCATCTTTTGTACGGCAATCTCAGTCAAAATTATAATCCGTCGGTCATGCCTCCGGCACTCCAGGCGGTCGCTTGCGTTCCCGTGGCGACTTCTAACTCGTTAGTGTATCTGGAAAATATGTATCCGAATTTGTACAACCGCGGTCTGGGACCAGAGATCGCCCCGCCGAACG
>JBEKGL010000565.1:0-2938 GCA_050012815.1 Thermoguttaceae bacterium | reverse complement strand
GCTTTCCCGAGGATATCGCGTATTATCAATGAAATCATTTTGGTCCGCAACATTCTAGAGTTCCTGTATCTGTAGCTGGAGGCTCGGTACGTTCAGTTTGCCGCATAGATCCTTGACCGTGGACAGCCTCCGGTCGCAGGGCGAATCGGCCTCGAAGGGCTTGACCCGCACGCCAAATTGAAACCGGTCGCTTATTAGCTGGACCAGTTCGTACTTGTTCACGCTGGTGGAGGAGAAGACGTGGAACAGGCCGTTTTGGTACCAATCGTTGCGCAGTATGGCGTCGACGATTTTGGCATACTGTTTGGTCGTCACTCCGTTCCACAAATGGTTGGTGTATCCGTTGGCCTCCTTGCCGGCCTGGTTCTTGACCCAGGCGATCAGGAAGGCATCTTTGTGGATTTCCTCGCCGATGATGCTGGTGCGAATGACCATGCAATTATCCGGCTCGCCGAGCGACTTTGATTTTCCGTAGTCGTCCAGGGCATCGTGGGGCGATTTTTCAGTGTAGTTGCCGTCTTTGCCCGAGAACACGCAGTCGGTGGTTATATGAAACATCCGCATGCCGTTGGCTTGACAGTAGTCGGCCAGTTGCCAGGGCAACAGGGAGTTGATTTTGATGGCATTGACGGCGCTGATCTTCATAAATGGCTTTGTCACGCCGATACAGTTAATCAGCACGTCGCACTTGGGAATCGCCTCTAGCGGCTGCACCAAGGGGTCGAAGGCAAACCGCTGTTTGCCGTACGCCACCCGGCCGTCGCGATATGAGAGAAACACATTATCCTCGCCGTAGTGCCGGAGGAAGCAACTTCCCACGGCGTTGCCCAACATGCCGGTGCTGCCTAAAATCACGATTTTCATCGGTAATCCTTTTGCCAAATATCCCATTTATTGTAAGGAAAGCGAATATCGTCGCCTTTGGTTTCCTCAATTGTGGCCGTGGAAAAGAATATGATGACGGTATTTTCACGGAGATTCATAAAGCCATTGGCGTAATTGGGCGGAACCCAAAGGATTTTTGGAGTATCGGCGGAAAGAACGAACTTGGAGATTTTTTCGGTTTCCAGGTTCACGGTTCCCACCAGGGCCGCTCCCGCAGCCACGTAAATATACTTGCCTTCCTTGCGATGACCGTGCCACGCGCGGATGAATCCCGCCTGGTGGTTCTCGACTTGATAGAACCGCTTTACGCCGGCGAAATCAAACTCGTTGACAAAGGAGACCGAGCCCCGATCGTCGACGACCTTGCCGCCATTGAGGATTTTCGGTTCGTCCGACATCATAACTTGCTATGCCTTTCGTTTAGATAGTGGGCGTTGTAATAAATCGGATCGCTTAGGTCTTTGATCCGCTGTTCCTTGATAACCATGAACATTTCGTGGATGCCTTCGTCCATGGTGTGTTTGGGCGTCCAGCCGAGATTGCGATATGCCTCGGATGTAACCCGATAGTTGCGTTGATCTTCAAATTTCATGTCCTGGAAAACAACGCGCGTGTTGGGAATAATGTCACAGATTTTCTCGGCGATTTCGCGGATGCGGAAGTTTTCGGCGGAGAGGTTGAAAAGTCCAGTCACTTTTTTCCGCAGGCCGAACAGCGTGGCTTCGGCGACGTCGCGGACGTGCATCAGCGGCCGCCATTGATCGCCGCCGAACACGGTCAATGGCTCGCCGAAGGCGGCCTTTTGGGTAAGTACGTTGGTAACCAGGTCCAGGCGGATGCGGGAATGTTCGTCTCCCATCCCGTACAGCGTACCCAACCGAAAGATCAAATAATCTTTGCGATTGGCCATGATATGTTGCTCCGCGGCAAGCTTGGTGATGGCGTACATGGAAAGCGGATTGGGCGGCGCACTCTCGTCGATCAATTCGTTATTGATGCCGTACACGCTGCAGGTGGATGTAAAAATGATCGTGCCGGAGTAGTTGTCGGCGAGCCATTTCACGGTGTCTTCGTTGATGGACTGGGTAAGGAAGGGGTCGACCGCGCATGCGCCGTCTCCGACGATGGCCGCCAGCCAGATTACCACCTCGAATTCGGGGAGGATTTTACGCAGTTTTTCCCGGTCGCGGATGTCGCCGTAAATAAAACTGACGTTCTTGAGGAACCTGCTCTCATAGATCAGGTTGTCGTAGATGGTGACATCCTCGCCGTTTTGCCTTAAAAGGTCGGTCATATATCCGCCCACGTAGCCTGCCCCGCCCGTAATCAGAATTTTAGCCATTGTTCTACCTCAAAAGATATTTTACGACTTTATCGGAGACGTCCGGATCCGTATAGCCGACCGGTTGGCGCCAGTCGCGCGCGGACCGCATCATGATGGAGAAACAGCGAAGGATGTCGGCGGTTTCCAGGCCGGAGACCATGCCGGCGCCGCATTCGATGGTTTCCGGTCGCTCCGTGGAATCGCGGGTTATAACCGCCGGCACGCGTAAAATGCAGGCTTCCTCCTGCACCGTGCCGGAATCGGTCAGCACGCAGCAGGCCGTAGTTTCGAGCTTCACAAAGTCCAAAAATCCGAAGGGCTCGCAGATTTTGACGCGGGGATTGCGCGCCGTAACGCCGAATATTTCCAGCTTGCTGCGCGTGCGAGGATGGCAGCTTAGTACGACGTCCAGGCCGTAATCGCTGGAGATAATCTCGAGCGATTCGATTATATTCCGCAAGCGGCGTTCGACGTCGACGTTCTCCGTGCGATGGGCCGTTACGAGCACGAACTTCTCCGGCGCTACTCCGAGACGGCCGAGTACGTCGCTTTGCTCGATCTTGTCGCGAAAATGCGTAATTACCTCATAAATCGGGTTGCCGGTGATAAATATCCTTTGCCGGTTCGCGCCGTCGTGGATCAAGTTATCGCGGCTGCCCGGGGTATAAGGGAGGTTATAAGTGGAAATTGAATCGATTATTCGGCGATTTTTTTCCTCGGGCACTTTCG
>JBEKGL010000564.1:0-2943 GCA_050012815.1 Thermoguttaceae bacterium | reverse complement strand
ATCGAGTATCATGAAGATCGTCCTCGATACGAATGTTTTGATCTCGGCCCTTATCACGCGCGGAGTATGCCGCGATCTATTGGAGCACTGCGTGCAAAGGCATCAGATCATCATCTCCGATTTTATTCTGAATGAAGTACGCGAAAATTTACAAAACAAGTTTCATTTCGATGCCCAAGAGATTGACGAGGCCGTTGCTTTGTTTTCCGCCGAGATGCAAACTGTTTCTCCGGCATTGATAGAGAAACATATTTGTAGAGATCCGCAAGATGACATGATTTTGGGCACAGCCATTACCGGAAACGCCGAATGCATTATCACCGGCGATGAGGATTTACTGGTTTTAGGGCAGTATGGTCAGGTGCGAATTCTTAGCCCGGCCAAGTTTGCGGATTTTGAGGCACGTCGAAAATAGGTCCAAAAGCACCCGGCATGAGTGCTGGGGCTAAACAAAAACTGTCCACGGTCCACCGCCCACTAATTCCCAATTTCTAATCTCTAATTCCCAGCAGTTCATCGACTGCTTTGCCGATATCGGGTTTTGCCATCAGGGTTTCACCCACCAGCACGGCGTGCAGGCCGGCCGCTTGGAGTTGCTCCACGTCGCGGCGGGTGCGGATTCCGCTTTCGCCCACCACGATGCGTCCGGCGGGCACTTGCTTTCTGAGGCGGATGCAATGGCCCAGGTCGGCGTGAAAGGTCCGCAGGTCGCGATTGTTAATGCCCAGCAGTTGCGCGCCGGCATCGAGCACGCGGCGGAGATTTTCCGGCTGGTAAATTTCCACCAAGGGCGTCATGCCCAGTTCCACGATTGCATCGTGCAATTCGTGCAGAGTGTAATCATCGAGACACTCAGCGATCAGGAGCACGGCGTCCGCGCCCGCCGCACGGGATTGCCAGACCTGGTATCGGTCGATAATAAAATCCTTGCGCAACACGGGCAGATCGACGGCGGCGCGAATTTGTATAAGATGCTCCAGGCTGCCTTGAAAATACGGTCCGTCGGTAAGCACGCTGATGCACGATGCCCCGTGTTCCCGGTAGATTTGTGCGATACTTACAGGGTCGAAATCGGCGCGGATAATTCCGGCCGACGGGCTGGCCTTTTTCACCTCGGCGATTAAGCGGATGGGGGGGCCTGGCGAAAGCGGACCGAGGAAATCGCGCGGCGGCGGGGCAAGAGCCGAATACTCGCGGAGTTTTTCCACGGGCGTTTCGGCCTTGGCCAGTGCGACCTCCTCCTGTTTGGATGCAACGATGTCGTCGAGAATAGTGGACATTAGTGTTTAAAATGTCTTCGACCGGTGAAGATCATGGGTATGCCTTTGTTATTGCAGGCGGCGATTACTTCGGCATCGTTTTTAGAGCCGCCGGGCTGGATTACGGCGATTACTCCGGCAGCGGCGGCGGCTTCGATGGAGTCGGGGAATGGGAAAAATGCGTCCGAGGCCAGGACCGAGCCGGTTGACCGGTAGCCGGCCTTTTGGATGGCGATATTAGTCGAATCGACGCGGCTCATCTGGCCCGCCCCAGCGCCGAGCAACATGCAATCCTTGCAAAGCACGATGGCGTTGGATTTGACGTGCCTGACGATTTCCCAGGCGAAGCGCAGATCGGCCATTTGTGCCGCGGATGGTTTTTTTTGCGTAACAACCTGCCATAAATCTTCGGGATCGGGCAGGACGTCGGCCTCTTGCATGAGCACGCCGCCTTCGAGGCAGCGATAGGTCCAGTGTTGCCGCGAGGGGGCCAGCCGGCCTACTTTCAACAATCGCACGTTGGCTTTCCATTTGGGCTTGGTGGTGAGGATTTCCAAGGCCTGGGCGTCGTAATCCGGAGCGACGATGGCCTCGATGAACAAACCCGGAGCGGCGAGCGCCTCGGCCGAGGCGGCGTCGACCTCGCGGTTAAGCCCCAACACCGAGCCGAATGCGCTTAACGGATCGCCTTCCATCGCCCTTTGCAGGGCCGCGGCCAGGTTGTCGGCCACGGCGGCGCCGCAGGGGTTGTTGTGCTTGATGACCACGGCAGCCGGGCTGGAAAAACTCCGCACGATTCCTAGTGCGCTATCGAGGTCGAGCAGATTATTGTAGGAAAGTTCCTTTCCGTTGAGTTGCTTGGCGGTGACGATGTTTGCATCGGTGCAATCGGGCTGGGCATAAACGGCGGCCTGCTGGTGCGGATTCTCGCCGTAGCGCAGCACCCCTTTACGGGTGAGATTCATGCGGATAACGTCGGGAAAAACTCCCCCGGCCGCATCGCCGGCGAAAAAGTTGGCAATGGCCCTGTCGTAATTGGCCGTATGGGCGAAGGCCTCGGCAGCCAAACGGCGGCGGAGTTCCAGCGTGGTGCAGCCGCGGACCGCAATCTCCTCGAGGATCTCCGAATACTGAGCGGTGTTGGTGGCCACGGTGGTGAAGGCGTGGTTTTTCGCAGCCGCGCGGACCATTGTCGGGCCGCCAATGTCGATCTGCTCGATGGCTTCCTCGGCCGTTACTCCCTTGCGGGCCGCGGTGGTCTCGAAAGGATACAAGTTGACCACGACCAATTCGAAGGTGAGGATGCCGTGTTCGGCCAGGGCCTGCATGTCTTGGGGATTGTCGTGCCGGCATAGGATGCCGCCGTGGACCTTGGGATGGAGAGTTTTCAGCCGGCCGTCCATCATTTCCGGAAAGCCTGTGTATTCGGCAATGTCGCGGACTGGAATGCCTTCGCTTTCCAGATGTTTACGGGTGCCGCCGGTGCTGAAGATTTCCACCCCCAGGGCGGTCAATCCCCGGGCGAAACCGGCCAGTCCGAGTTTGTCGCTTACGCTGATTAATGCACGTTTAATTTTCGGCGATTCCATCCAGACACCTTTTCATTCAAAAAGCCGCGGCCGTTGGCCGCGCATTGGTCCGCGGCAGTCGGCCGCGCATTGGTGCGCGATCAACGGTCGCGGCT
>JBEKGL010000563.1:0-2947 GCA_050012815.1 Thermoguttaceae bacterium | reverse complement strand
AGGCCGAAATTCTACTGTGCGGCACGGAAACCATGCAATACAACTTTGATTTAGCTGGCACAGCTAGCACGCGGTTAAGTCGGAAGAATGAAACCGCTTGCGGTTTCGCGAGATCCCTGCCGCATCCGCTCTGTCACATATTTTCAATCGAAGCGGATTTTGAGAATCTCGAACTTCAACAGCCCTTGGGGCACGGGAATTTCTACCCGATCGCCGACCTTTTTGCCCACCAAACCTTGCGCCAATGGACTGGTGATCAAGATTTTGCCCTGGTCGTAGTCTTCTTCGCCCGCTCCGACCAAGGTGAATTCCTCCGTATCGCCGAAGTTCAGATCTTTCAACGTTACCTTGCAACCGAAAGCCACGGCATCGGTGGGCATTTGGGAAGGATCGATCAGCAACGCCCGAGAGAGCTTGTCCCGCAAGTCGTTGATACGGGCTTCCATCAGCATCCGGCTTTCATGGGCCCCGTGATATTCGGCGTTTTCGCTCAAGTCGCCTTCAGACCGGGCTATGGCCAGCCGCTTCAGGATCTTGGAAAGTTCAACGGTATGTAGATGATCGAGCTCGGCCTTGAGCTTGTCGTAGCCGATGCGGGTCATGGGTACGCGTTCTTCGGACATGGGACGTTTTTTAGGGAACAGGGTTCAGGGTTCAGTGGGCAGCGGACAGTTATATTTTATCGTATTTCGTACTTGGTACTCCATACTCGTCGTGAGTTTTCAGTATAACAGTCCTCCGCCTCCGGCCTCAAGCCTACAGTCTACAGCCTACAGTCTAAAACCTGTGTCGTCGCCATAAAAACACCCCGATTCCGGCGGAAACTAACATTAGCCAGGCGGCCGGTTCGGGTACGGTTGCTAATGCCGCCGCGGCCAGAGCCCCGACATTAAGCCTGCCCCAGCCGTAGATTTGATCCCAGCCCGGGTCGCCCAAATCATCGGCGGTTGAATAAAGCATTTGTTCGACCTCGTCTGCCGTTAGATTCGGATTGATGGACCAGGCCAAAGCCGCGGCCCCTGCCACCAAGGGGGTAGCAAAACTCGTTCCGCTATTCAATCCATAGCCGTGAATCGTGGTCGGATCGGCCAGTAATATATCTTCCGCCGGGGCGGAAATATCCACGAAAGGACCATAAGAACTGCCTACCCGTGTAACCACGCCGTTAGCGTCGGTAATCTCCTGCGACCAGCGCTGATCGCTTTGATTCGTTCCGGAAACAAAGATCAAATTCGTATAGCTGGAAATGCTGCGGTATGAATCCGTATTGCCCGCGGCAATGAAAGTCAATGCGCCTTTGGATCGGGCATAAGCCGCGGCTGTATCCAGCAGGGCGTAGTCGGAGGCATAGTATGAAATGTTGATTACCTTTGCCCCATTGTCGGCCGCCATGTAAATTCCATTGACGATCGAAGAATCCAAAGCATTGAGGTTGGTATTGGCAATGCGAATGGGCAGGATGGAAAAATTGCCCACGCCCGCCCCGCCTATGCTGTTATTTATGCCCATGGCGGCAGCGCTGGCCACCCAGGTGCCGTGACGGCGAAGGCCGGTTTGCGTCGTATCGGTCAGCCAGGCATCGGTAAAAGGCGCCTGGCCGGAAACGGCGGACAAGGCGGTAAGAATCCGGCCGGACAGATCGGGTGTGTACGAAACCACGCCCGTATCCAGTACGGCCACTATAACCGAAGAAGAGCCCGTGCTTATCGACCAAGCCTTGGGCAAGCCTATCGTTGTGCTATACCACTCATACTTGCTGTAATAATAATCGTTGGGAAAATCATCGGCCAAAGCCGGGGATGCGGCACAAGCGCATAAAATACCCGCAGCCATCCATGCCCGCAAAATTGACCACATGATGCCGTCTCTTTGAAAATGCGGAACCACTAACGCGGAAAATAGAAAAAAGAACCTGATCGCATACCCGCCGGGAAAGGTTATGTCGGTCGATCATCAAAGATTTATTTTACCTAAGACTGGGAAAATTGTCAAAAAACAGGCAATTATTATGTTTTTTCATCCGCGAAGGGCACGAAAAGATGTACCGTTGTTATTATTATAACGATTATGTGTTTATTCCCATTTTCCCCCTTTACCTTTTTCCCTGTTTACACCCGTGATTGGGCATAGACTAGTGCGGAATTTTAGGCATGGCTCTGAATCTCGATCTCGCGGCGGATCACTTGGCGTATCGCGGTTTTTTCGCCCAACTCTTCGAGATGTTTCATGTTATCCATTCCTGTTCGGGAATTTCGGCATTGGATAGGATGTTTCGTAATGTTCCCAGGGGAAGGGGGCGGCCGCGATGGAAAGGCACGATAACCTGTAAACCACGTTCGACATGTTTCCACTTACGATGGCTGCCCTTTTGGGAAATCAATATGAATCCATGCCGAGATAAAATATCCTCTACTTCCCTAACCGTAAGACGCCTCATGCGGGGAGACATTAGACAACAACCTCGCGGGTAATTGCGCCCGGAGAAAGTTCCAATTGCGCTGGTTCGAGATAAAGTTGTATTGCCTCGCGGATGTTTTGTGTCGCTTCCTCTTCGGTTTCGCCGGCGGATGTGCAACCGGGCAATTCCGGACACCAAACGGCCCAATCGCCGGTTTCCGCATCTTTTTCCAAAACAATTCTCCAATTCATGGTTTATCTCCTCGTTAATTAATATTACACAAAAGTATGTGTTTTGCCAAGAGTGAAGAAAAGACGGATAGCGATAGAAGGCGGGCAAGAAAATGCAACGGGCCGCGAATTTCGCGGCCCGTTGTTTACAAGTCGTATATTTTAAACTTCTTGTATAGAGGACTCTCTTACTTCCGACGCCGAATGAATAGCAAGGACAAAAAGCCCATGCTTAGCAATATCACCGTGGAAGGTTCGGGAACAATATTAATCGTTAGCGGGCCAGTGGTTGTATATCCCAGTTCGGGTCCAATTGTAG
>JBEKGL010000562.1:0-2954 GCA_050012815.1 Thermoguttaceae bacterium | reverse complement strand
TATTGTTTTACAATTACCTAGTTCCCGATAGTGTGAGTGTGCCGGTGCCATTCGCGTTAATGCCGCCGTCCCCAATAATTGTAGCGTTTGAAAACGTGAAGCTGTTTGAACTATTGAAGATCAACGTGCTGCTGGCGTTAATGGTGATGTATCCGCTATCGGGCAAACTGCCGTTTGCGCCGCCGTCGCCGATTTGCAGGGTGCCGGTGATGGTGGTTCCGCCGGTCCAGGCGTTCCCGGTGCCGGTAAGGGTCAAGGATCCCGTAGTGGTCGTCGTATTGGTCAGGGTTAGCGTACCGGATCCTAAAGTGACGTTTCCTTGGAAATAACTAATTGCGCCGGCATTTAAATAGACCATGAAGTTCGCGCCCGAACCTGAGTTGGCGGCGGAGCCGTCAATATTCTTGGTAAAAGTGTAAGCGGCACTGCCGTCGGCTAGAATTGCGGTGTCCGATCCCAGCGTAACCGCGCCGGTCCAAGTGAGCCTTTGATTGCCGCCGACGCGCATGGCCATATTGGTGCCGTCACCGGAGCCGTTTAAGGTCAGAGCCTCGTTTGCGACCGTTCGAGTCAGCCAATTGTTTATCCCGCCGCCGGACTCGACGACGGTGCCGTTGCCACTGCCCGACGCACCCAACGCGGCGTCCGAGCCGATCGTAATGTAACCGCTTTGAATATCCGTGATTCCGCTGTAAGCATTCGCGCCGGATAAAACCAGGGTGCCGCCGGTTTTAATCAGTCCGGCGGAACCGGCGATATTGGCGCTGATAGTCCCGGTAGCGCCTGAGGCGACTGTAATCGTTGGAGTTGAGCCGGCCAGCGTAATCGCGCCGCCGGAGAGCGAGTAACCGGTAATATCAAAAGTTATGGCGTTGACCTGTACTCCGCCGGAGTCGACCGTAACGGCGCCGCCGGTGATTGTGCCATTGAGATTGCCGGAGCCGAAAACGGCGACGGAGTCGGTGAGATTGGGCCAACGAATGTCGATGGATGAAGTCGAATCGTACCAATTATAATAGGTTGACGTATCCCACACCCACGTGCCACTGGTTCCGGGATCCCAACTATAGTTGGCCGCTTGGATTGCGGGTGCGGAGAAAATGAAAATGGAAGCCGTCAATAAAATGCTAAAAACAAGAAATAGACTTGAACCAAGAAAACGTGACCGCATAAACTTAACCTTTCATAGAAGTAAAACTAAAAAATGCCTCAATCCTAAATGCCTCTTTCCCATTCCGTCTTTTGCTTTCTGTAATCCGAACTGCCTCTCTGTTCAATTACGCGATTTTAGAATGGTTTTAATTTGTGTGAACTGTTATTCGTGCATTTTGCTCCATGGTTTGTTGATATTACCTGCGTAGTATCTCTAGTCTGGAAATTCCAGTTATACTGATTTTTTTATTAGAAAATGCCAGAAATAACAAGCATTTATACTGGGATTTTAAAGAATTCCAATGTTTGCTGTTTCCACAAAAGATGATTTAAAAAAAAGAAGGCGGTTCCAATTCCCGTCCGATAGTGCTTGTATTTACAGCTCGCTTAAACATGCCGCAAAGGAGTCTTGCGATTTACAAGATTCCACAACACCATCACAAATGGTGGTGCAATCCACCCACTGAAATACTTTGGGGCGGCAGTAAAAAACTTTAACTGCCGCCCCACCAATGGACCTTAACTATTTCAACTGAGACGCGCCGGTTTTATATATCGAAGTAGCTTCACCGGTGGCGTTGTCGCCCAGGGCGGTGTTGTGGTGAGGATCATGAACAAACGGTCGCCTTCTATTCACCAGGCCAGCAGCGACAGGGCATCCATTATGCCGCCTCCAGATAGAGAAATTTTTGGAACCCCGCAAAAATCTTCCCAATCTCTTCCGGTCGGCCCAGATCGGCCACGGCGTCGGCAATGGAGTCATGGTATTTGAGGTGGAGCAATGGTGTTAGCTTCTCTTGGTCGAGTTCCCGAACGCCCTGGCTCACATAATGTGTAAGCACAAAATCGAGGAATGCCTGCTGCTTGCTGTTGAACTGGGTGCTAATCACCACTTTGGCCTTGGCGGCCCTTTCCTCGCGGGTGAGTGTCGGCAAGGCATAGGCGACGTATGCCAGCACGTCGAATAGATCGCTCTTCTCGGCGTCGATGATCTTCTGCATCTCGGCCATTTGTTCCGGTCCAAATCCCTTTTCGGCAAGCCCCTGCAAGAGCTTTGTTCGCGTGTCGGGGACACTCCAAAGGGCGCGCAGTTCGGCTTCGTCTTTGAAAAACTCGGGCAGTTTGCCAAAGAGCATTTCCATGAACTGCTGGGCTGACATCGGCGTGCCGTCGGGGTGCCAGAAGCTGGTGACCATCATGTGCTGGATAGTCCGCTCTTTTCCGTCGGCCAGCCTCACCTTCGCCTTCTTCTTGCACACACACGGGCGTTGGCCGCATTTCCGGCAAGGCTCTTTCGGACATTCGCACGGTTGCTTGCCGCAGACTGGACAAGGTTGCGGCGGCTGCTTTTCACATTGGCAGGGCTGACAGCCGCAGTTTGGGCAGGTTTCCGGTTCAATCGGCTCGCCGTCCCACTCGGGATCGCTGAAGTGGTGGTGTGCCTTCACGAAGTCGTAGATCGTAAAGTAATCCTTCCCATCGTAGAGCCGCGTGCCGCGACCGATGATTTGCTTGAACTCTATCATCGAGTTGATTGGGCGCATCAGCACAATATTGCGGATATTGCGGGCGTCCACGCCGGTGGCGAGCTTTTGCGAAGTGGTCAGAATCGTCGGAATGGTCTTTTCGTTGTCCTGGAATTCGCGCAGGTGCTGCTCGCCGAACTCTCCGTCGTTGGCGGTGACCCGTTGGCAGTAATTCGGGTCGCTGCTGGTCTTCATCTGGTTGATCAGGTCGCGCACGGCCAGGGCGTGATCCTGCGTGGCGCAGAAAACCAGCGTCTTCTCGTTCTGGTTGATCTG
>JBEKGL010000561.1:0-2958 GCA_050012815.1 Thermoguttaceae bacterium | reverse complement strand
CACAGCAAACAGCTAAAATGATACACAGTTTCTTATTATCATGGATTGGTAAATGTTTATAAAGACCTGTCACAATGAACAAGCAAGCGAATTCAGGCGATTTGGGAAAGCGACAGACCAAGGAAGTATTGACCGCTTGATACTTAAGTTGGTAATAAGTCGAGCTTTACCTGAATGCCCGCTTTGCCAATAATGCATCAGGCTAAAGGTCTCTAACAATACCCAGCCGCCCTCACCCCCGGCCCCTCTCCCACAAGCGGGCGAGGGGAGTATTGTTAGAGTCCCTAAAAATCAGATAATTTTTTTCCTCCAAGGATCAAACCATGTCACAGGTAATTTGTCGAAAAAGTTTCGGTTTCAGTCTACTATTGTCGTTTTTTGCAGGCGCGTTTTTGATGACGTTTTGTTTGGTCGGATGCAAGCGAGGGGAATCGGAAAAATCATCCGATAAGTCCGCTGCGCCGGGCCAGACGGCGAAATCGCCCTCGGAATCAGCAGCTACCTCGGGCAAGAAACTGGATACCGGCCGCGCCGTATTGGAGGCCATGGCCGCGGCCTATCGCAGCGCAAAAACTTACAACGATAAGGGTACGGCCCGGATTAAGGCCGAAGCCGGAGATAAAAAAATCGATAAAGAGGTCGATTTTGCTGTGGCTTACCAACGGCCCAACAAATTCCGCATGGAGGCGTACACGGCGAAGGCGGTAATCGACGGCAAAAAATTCTACGCCGCCATCGACGATCTTCCCGGCCAGGTGTTGGAAAAAGAGGCGCCCGCCGAGTTGACCATGAAATCGGTTTATTGCGATCGAATCTTCACTGCCGCTTCATGTGACGGATTTGCCGGGGCACTGCCGCAAATACTGTTGCTCTTGGACGACAAGGCGGTCGATATCCTATTGCGTGACGCGGAAGAGCCGAAACTAGTCGAGTCGGGCGAGATCGCCGGCCTCCAGTACTATCGCGTGCAAATCCGCCGGCCCGACGGTCTGGCCGTTTTGTGGATCGACAAACAAACCTTGGTCTTGCGGAGAATGATCCTGCCTACCGACGATCTTCGCCGCAAGATGACCGAAAGTGTCGGCGAAGCGCAGATCGAAACGCTATCGCTTGCGGCCGATTTTTCCGGCGCGCAATTAAACGGTCCCATAGATCCGCAGGCGTTCCAATTCGAAGTGCCCGCCGACGCAGAGATAGTGAAATTTATCATTCCTCCGGATCCGGGACAACTGCTGGCTAAAAAAGTGCCCGACTTTAAGTTCGTCGGCCTTGACGGCAAGCCAATTACTCCCCAGTCGCTGGCCGGAAAGATCGCGGTGCTGGATTTTTGGGCAACCTGGTGCGATCCGTGCAGGGCGAGCCTGCCGACCCTGCAAAAAGTTTATGAAAAATACAAGGACAACGACAAAGTCGTCTTCCTGGCCGTAAGCATCGACGATCCGCAAGTCGGCGACAAGGCGATAGCTGATCTTTTCAAGGAATTGAACGTGACTATTCCTGTTTGCCGTGATCCGGAAGATGCCCCCATGACCTTCAAATTCTCGGGCATTCCCAGTTCGTTTATCGTCGATGCCAACGGCATAGTGCAAGATTACGAAGCCGGGATAAATCCGGACCTGGACACCGTCCTGCCTGAAAAAATTGACAAATTGCTGGCCGGCGAAAACATCTTCGACGCCCCGCTTAAACGCTATCAGGAAAATCTCAAACAGTATGAAAAGATCATATCGATGAGCCAAGAAGAAGCAAGCGGCGCAAAGGTGGAGGAACAGGCCGTTCCCCTGGCCAAGATCTCCCGGCGCAGCGAACCGCGGACTTTCAAGCTTTCGCCGCTTTGGAAATGCACGGATTTGAAATCACCGGGCAATATCTTGGTTCTGAATTCACCTAATGCCCAGCCGCGCTTGCTAATTATCGAAAGCTCCAAATCCATAGCCGAAGTCGGTTTGGACGGCAAAGTGACCGCCGTGCATAAGCTGAATATCGGCGATGGGGAATTTGTCACCAACATCCGCTCTTTCGCCGCGGCCGATGGAAAAAATTACATTGCCGTTTTTGCCGGCGCACAGCAGCGTTGCCACATTTTGGATCAACAGTGGAATATCGTGCTGAGTTACCCGGAAAATGCCCTGGAAAATCCGCACAGCGGCATTGCCGACGTGGAACTCGGCGACCTGGACGGCGACGGCGTGCCGAAAATCTACGTCGGCTATTGGGACGTGGTCGGCGTGCAGGCCGTAACGCTGGAGGGAAAACGCCTCTGGCCCAACCGTTCCATTTCCAACGTCGTCCGCATGGCCGTCACGGAAGCCGACGCCGACGGCCGGCGCGATTTGCTCTGCGTCAACAGCAACGGCACCCTCGTGGAACTGGACGCCAAAGGCCAACGCCAAGGGGAAATATCCGTGCCCAATCGTCCCATCGGCTGGTTTATCGGCGCGGATTTGCAGGGCGACGGCCGATTACTCTGGTGCGGGCTTTCCGTCATGAAAATGGGCGAAACCACCGCCCTGGGTTTTAATCTCAAAGGCGAAGAACTTTGGAACCATGCCCTGCCCGTCGGCTTACAGCCGCAACCCATCGAGCAAATCATCCCCGGCAAAATCACCCGCCAAGGACCTCTTCAGTGGATACTCCCCGGCCCGGACGGTTCGATCAACATACTCGCCGCCGACGGCAAACTTATTGACGCTTTCAACTACGGCGTCATGCTGCAAGGCCTGGCCACCGTCACAATCGACGGCCAACCTGTCATGATAATCGCCTCGCCTAACGGCCTGGAAGCCTGGAAAATCGAGTAGGGCGCGTGAATTTATCAAACGGTAAATGTGGATGAACTTTTCTCTAGCTCAGGCTCAAACAGTGGATGAACATTTCTCTAGCCCAGGCGTTTACGCCTGGGATGAGGAGAATTCCGCAATTCCTTTCATGTAGCCCCTTTAGGGGCGGTTGAGGTCT
>JBEKGL010000560.1:0-2960 GCA_050012815.1 Thermoguttaceae bacterium | reverse complement strand
TGTCTAACCAATGCCTCCCGGCACAGCCAAAGCCCAAAAATCCGCGTGGAGCTAAGCCAATTGGAAAACCGCGTCCGCTTGACCGTGCAAGATTGGGGCGTGGGCTTCGACCCGCATGAGGTGAAAGGAGAACGCTTCGGGCTGCGCGGGATCCGCGAACGCGTCCGGCTCCTGGGCGGCGCGGCCGAGATCAATTCCGCTCCCGATAAAGGCACGACTATCATCGTGGAATTGCCGCTGGTTGAGGGAGATATCGACGAGGACGATAACAATTCGGATGGATGAAAAAACCGCTTGCGGTTTCGCGCTAAGCCGCCGCATCAAAATACCCCGACCCAATTTTAACCAGGAGGACAGGCATTCTTGCCTGTCTTTTACAGGCCAGACAAGAATGTCTGGCCCCCTGATTTGGTTGGTTTATTTTGTTACAACTCCCGACCAATTATCTTGCTCCCTGTTTCCTGCCCACTGCTCCCTGCCCACTGCCCACTGTCCCCTGCGCCCCAATCGCTTATACGCCCACAGCGCCATCCGTCCCAAGGAGTTCAGTGCCACGGCAAACCGGGCCACGGTATACGTCTCGGGCCGCCAATGGGCGTGAGATTCGGTCAGGGGACCTAAAAAATCGATTGCCACGCGCCCCGGCTCGGCGTAAAAACGCTTAAGCAAGAAATATCGCAGCAATTGGCCGGGTGAAAAACGGGCGTACCGCGGATCGTATCCCACCTTGGCCGAATGAAACACTCCTTTCGCGCTTTGGCCGTAACAAAAAGCAATCGGCCTGCCGCCGCACTCCAGAAACGCCAGCTCCAACTGTCCCCAGGCGGCCAGTTGCTCGGCCTGGCGAATAAAAAACTCGCTCATGCCGGGCACGCTTTTCACCGAGCCGCCGGTTCGGCCTTTCCAGCCCAGATCTTCTATTTCCAAGGCTTTTTGCATCCATATAGCCGCTTCACCCGCTGCAAGATGCGAATGTAAAACCAGACGCACGTCGCCCTGGCGGGCCAATTGCCGGGCCGCCCATGCCGTATGTTGTCGATGTTTGCGCGACCATCGGGCCCGGTAGGCTTCCCAATCGCCGTTGATGCGCACCCATCCCACTTGCCACCGCGGCCGGACCACGTGCTTTAAACGGCCGTCGGCGACTGCCCGCATAAAGGCCTGCCAGCGGGCCGTTTCCAAAATCGCCTCGTCGAGCCAAAGCAACGGCCAGTTGCATTCCACCAAGGCATCGAGAAACACCGGCATTATTTGATTTACATCGGCGGAAAAATCTATTAAACACTCGCCGCTCGAGGACCACTGGTTACAGGGCAGAACGCCGGCTTCGATCAGGCGGCCGATTTTTCGACGCACCATGGGCAGTGCCGCCACCCAATGCCCGCCCTGCCGGACCGCCACGGCGTGAAACTCGGCGTCGGCCGCGAAATGCTCGACCCATTGTGCGAGCAGTTCGGCGCGCATGGTGGGAAAAGTCACTTCGCTCCGCCGCCACAAATCGTCCCAGTCCGAAGCGGCTGCGCGCAGCTCTTCGAGCGAACGCAGGTGAATAATCCGCGGTTTACCCGGCTGGGAAATTGTTGGAGGAATTGCTGCCGGGACAACAATTTCCCCGAGCGCCCGGTTTATAACGGAGCCTTTATTGTCAGGGAACGTTTCAAATGATCCGCTTATTTCCACATTGCCCATTTGACGCTTAATACTATGGTTTGTAATGTCCCTCACCCCCGGCCCCTCTCCCAAAGGGAGAGGGGAGGCGGGAGAGGCCCTTGATAAAATTACTCCAATAATGTTTGATGCTTTCGGAAAGCTGATGTTTTTCTTCGCGCGTCAATAGTTTATCGGAGCGAATCGTTTCCAGGGCGATGACCAAGAGCACGCCGAGGGTTACCCAAGGCCCCAGACATATTGCCGGGGCTAAGCCCAGAATAATCCATAATCCCCGATGGATTTGAAATCCGGCGAGCCGTGCGAAAACAAGGATCAAAACCAAGGCGATCAAATTCGCCGCCGACGCCGCCAGCACCGCGCCAAGCAATCCCAACCTGGGCAACAGCGCCAGATTCAGGGCTATATTCACCGCCAATCCGGCCCCTAAAGCCAGCCCGACCAGGCTTGCTCGTTCGGCGCACCACAGGTATTGCTGGGCGACCACCGCCACGCCGAAACATACGCAATAGGCCAGTGTCCAGGGCAGTACGGCCATGCCCGCGGCGAATTTTCCCTGAAAGGCCACCCCGAACAACCAGGGAGCGACAAACAACACCGCCCCGGAAGCCGCCATCAGACCGAAAGCCAGCAGTTTCAGAAAAAGATTCAACCGTCGGGCGACCTGGTCGCGCCGGCCGGATTCCCAATCGTGGCACAAGTGAGGCAAAAGCACCGTGGCCATCATCGATGCAACGGAAACCAAGAGCAACGGCAGCACCCGGGAACTGTAATACTGTCCCACCAGGGCCAGCCTTTCTTCGACCGGGCCGGTAGCAAAGTGAATAATCATATATCGATCGGCAATGCCAAATAAATTCGTCAGCATATTGATCGAAAGGATCCATGCCGCGAATGGAATCAGCTTGGACCACATCGACCGCCGCGGCAGAGGCTCGATATCGGCGGGCGAAGACTTCCACGCCGCTTTTACCTGCCACGACACCGCCGCAATGCTCAACAAACACGATCCGCCGTAAGCCATTACCACGCTCGCCGAGTCGCACCGCCAGGTCAACAGCAGGCCGATCCCCAACGCGGCAAACAGCACGCCGTTGAGGAATTCCATTGTCGCGGCCAAGCGTACTATTCTTAGTGCGGTCAGCAGGCTGATGAAATAGTTATAGGCCGCCACCGCGATCAGCACGCCGGCCGTCAATATAACAAGTTCCGTTTGCCGCGAGGATCCGAAGATGAGCCGGGAAAATTCGTCGCGAAAAAGTACAATCAGCGTCACGGCCGCCAAAGTCAGC
>JBEKGL010000559.1:0-2970 GCA_050012815.1 Thermoguttaceae bacterium | reverse complement strand
CGCCAATACCGAATCACGCTGTCCGTAGACCGCTGCCCAGTCAAGCGCCGTGGCCTTTAAACTGTCCCGAGCATGTGGATCCGCGCCCGAGTGCAAAAGTTTTCGCACAATATGCGTATGGCCATGAGTTGCCGCTTTCATCAGGGCCGTGGTGCCGTGCACGGGCAGCAATTCCCGCGAGACGGTCTTGGCGTTCGGATCGGCGCCGGTCGCCAGCAGAGCGCTTACCATCTCGACCCTGCCCCCGGCAACGGCATGGTGCAGCGTCGATAGACCGGCGATATCCGCGGTATTCGGATCGGCGCCCTTTAGGAGCAGGGACTGAACCACGGAAAAGTGGCCGTGAGCGACCGCCTGCGACAAAGCGGTGACGCAAAGATCGTTTTGCAGGTTCGGATCGGCGCCATGTTCCAACAGGGCTTGAACCGCCTCCAGGCGTCCGTTCCTGGCCGCGGCGATCAATGCCGTGATGCCGCGCTGATCGGTATTCGGGTCGACTCCGGCGTCCAGCAGGGCCTTTACCACGCCATGGCTGCCGTGTGCGGCCGCGAGTACGAGCGCAGCGCCGCCGTCTTCGCCCGGCGCGCTGGGATCGACGCCCGCGTCGAGCATTTCCTTGACCGCCGATAAATCGCCGGCCTCGCAGGCGGATAGCAGTTTCTCGCTCATTGTGAGGCATCTTTCAAAAAAGCATTATCAATGAATTTTGTACACTTCCCGCATCCAAGCCGCGGACCGGCGGACCCCTTCTTCCAAAGTGCACGAATCCTTGTGTCCCAAGTCGCGGATAGCCTTGGATGCGTCGACGTTTTTCCTGACGGTCGTCAGTATCTCGGAGTCCCGATATTGGACCAAACCGGGATCGGCCCCCGTGACCTTCAAAATGGTGTCGGACAACTCCTCGATCGTATGCAGGGTTTTGCCGGCGATATTGTAGGTTTCGCCCGGCTTGAAATTATCAATTATGCGGCTCAGTGAACTCACCGTATCGGCAAGATAAGTGGAAGTCCGCGAGTGGCCGCGGTACACGATCCAAGGCAAACCCTTTAGCGCACAATACAAAAACCGGCAGTTGACCGACCGATACGGGCTGTAGTACTCTCCGGGTCCGTAGGTGTTGAACAAACGCACGACCACGGTCTCGGTCTCATACGCAATGGCGGAATTGCGGACCTGCATTTCGTTGACCCATTTTGACATCGCATAGTCGTTCATCTGCTTGACTTCGTGCTCATCCATGACCGACTCCACCATCAGATCGGGCCAATCGCCGTAAACTTCGGAGGAGGAAAAATGGATCAGGCGGAATTTGAACTTCTCTTGCAGCCGAATTACGTGCTTTGTGCCGATGGCGTTGGATTTCCACAAGTTTTCATAAAAATCCTCGCCGTTCCAGCGCCCGAACTCGGCGGCGCAATGGTACACGTAGTCGAAAGGCCCCATCGTGTCGAACAGACGCTGCAATTGGCGGATTTCGCCCACGTCGCAACGGACGTAAAGCGCGTCCGGCACGTCGGTGCGCAGGCTGAAACCGACCTCGTCGTGATTATGGTACAAATCGCAAGAGACCACGTGATGTCCCTTGGATCGCAACTGCTCGACCAGGGCCGAACCGACTACGCCCATTCCGCCTGTCACCAGTATTCTCATATACTTGCTCCTGAAGTTTAAAACCAAGTTTGCTCAACGCGAACCGATCCCGGACGAAATTTCCTCATGAGGAAAACTTAACTTTGTGTTTGTATATGTTACGGAAATCTTTTATTATTACAGAAATACCCGACTTTTGGCAATATATGGCACGCCAGGTCCGCGAACTTAAGTAAAATGACTGCACGTCCGCGCAATTGCAGCATCGGCTAGGGAACTATTCTCGGGTCTCGCCGGTGGAGGTGATCGTCGCGGATCGCGACTTTGCAACACGTGCAATATCCGTGCCGCGGCCTGCCCATCCCACAGTTCCGGCGTGCGCCCGTCGACGATCTCGCCCGAGAGCACCTCGTCGATTGCCGTGGCCAAGCGCACAAGATCCAGTCCGACCAGTTGATTGGTGCCTTCGCTTACGGTTATGGGCCGTTCGGTATTCTCACGGAAGGTCAGGCAGGGAACGCCGAGAATGGTCGTCTCTTCCTGGATTCCTCCCGAGTCGGTAAGCACCAGCGCGGCATTATCCATCAGGGCCAAAAATTCCAAATAACCCAGCGGGTCCGTGATGGTCAGGTTTCGGCAGCGGTCGAGCCGGTCGAGCAAGCCGAACGACGACCAGCGGTTGCGCGTGCGCGGGTGCACGGGCAAAACTACCGGCAGTCGGTCGGCAAGGATGGCTATGGCGTTTGAAGTGCGCTCGGCGGCCTCGACGGTGTCCACGTTGTCGGCTCGGTGCATGGTGCACACGGCATAATCACGAGGCGTCAGAGATAATCGCTTCAAAACGCCGGTCCGCCGTGCATGCTTGCGGTGCCTAAGCAACGTGTCAATCATCACGTTGCCCACGAAATGGATCCGCTTGGCCGCAATGCCCTCGGCCAGCAGATTGCGCCCCGCGTCGCGGTCGGTGGTGAACAGGTATTCCGATATTTGATCGGTGAGAACGCGGTTGATTTCCTCGGGCATGCGGCGATCGCGGCTCCGCAATCCGGCTTCTACGTGGGCCACGGGAATGTGCTTTTTTACGGCCACAAGCGCGCAGGCCAGCGTCGAATTAACGTCGCCTACCACCAGCACCAGGTCGGCGTGATGTGCATTAAGCTCATCTTCAAACTTGAGTATCACCGAGGCGGTCTGAACGGCATGGCTGCCGGAACCGACGCCCAGGTAACTGTCCGGCTTGGGCAGTTCCAGTTCGGTGAAAAAAAGCGCCGACATCCGCTCGTCGTAGTGCTGACCCGTGTGTATCAGGCGGCAGCGGACATCCGGCAACCCGGCCGCGTACGCCAGAATGGGCGTAACCTTCATGAAGTTCGGGCGTGC
>JBEKGL010000558.1:0-2979 GCA_050012815.1 Thermoguttaceae bacterium | reverse complement strand
GAAATTGTGATTGCTCCACTAACGGAGAATTATGAAACTACTAAGTATTACTGTATAACTTCAAAAATTGACGCAACCTTTTAATTTACAACGGGTAAACACTAACGGGTAAACACTACTGGCAGGTGCTTGATAAGCATTACGAAAAGGCCGCAACCACAAGCATGGGTGGTGTGGCAATCCGGTAGACTGCTGGATTATTTTCCTATATAGTAAAATACCATAGGGAGCTTCGCCGTGATTTTCCGATGGAACGAATGGAACATCTAACACGTCGCCGAACACGGCGTGTCCCCCAAAGAGGCGGAGTGGGTCGTCGAACATGCCCGCCACCCCTACCCCGACGCCCGTGAGGACGGAAAACGATTTGTGGTTGGGCGTGGCAACGGGAATCGATGGTTGCAAGTAGCCTACATATATGACCCGGAAGATGTGGTTTACGTGATTCACGCCCGGCCGTTGAGAGACCACGAGAAACTTAGAGTTCGAAGGAGATACCGATGAAGAAGACTAAAAAATTATCAGAAAAGGTTAGTGGTGGTCAAAAAAAGCAGCCATCGAAACCCTACTGGGAAATGACTACCGCCGAGTTGCGTGAGGCGACAAAGGAGTTTGACCAGGATTTCATTGGTGACACATTCGGCCCGCCGACCGCCGAACAACGTGCCCAGGATCTTCGCGCCCGTCAGAAACGCGGTCGGCCGCGTAATGGCGCGGGATCGAAGACGATCAGCGTCACGGTGGAAGCTCGGCTATTGGCCGAAACCGACCGGCTCGCCAAGAAGCTCCATGTCCCCCGCGCCGTCCTCATCGCCCGAGGACTTCAGGCCGTGCTGGGCGAAGAAGTGGCGATTCGGTAGCCTGCCGTCTTGTAGCCGGCAAATGCCATGTGCCGATTCCCGCACACGGCGTGTGCGGACTAAGTTGCCAAGAACTTTGGATCTCTGAGAACGGCGGAACTTGACATATTGGCGACCTCCCAATTTCCAGAATACGGTAGACTACCGGGTTTTCGGGAAACTTTGGGCCGCTCTGCCGACCACCGGCAGGTATCTTAACGTTAGATTCAGCAAAGACTTATAACTAGTGGGCGCACCAAGATTCGAACTTGGGACCTCGTCCTTATCAGGGACGCGCTCTAACCAACTGAGCTATGCGCCCGAAACATCGTAAGTCGTTGCTCCTCATTGACTTTTTATCATCGGTTTAATTGGGCTAAAAACTGTCATTTTTACGGGCAACGCTCGTTCTGACGCCCGGCAAGGCGTCAAAAGCACTTTTAGCCGATCCTTTCCATACAAAGACTTACGATACCTAACTTTACATCATTCTATCATATATGATTGTCCCGCCAAGTCCTACCCTGTTTTTCCATTCTACGCCCAAAAGTTGGGTAGCTGGGTCAAAATAATCCGCGGAAAAAACACGTTTCTTTGGACCCTGGCGCGGTCCCCCGCTAACCGCTAATGCGGTGTGGCAAATCGCGACGCTGCGAGGGCGAAGTCTGCCCGTGAATCGCATTGTAGACTTCTCCACGATGGACCATATTTTCCGGCCCTGTCTGAATGCCGAGACGGACTTTATTATATGCCCCGCGTTGGTAGCCGCGATCGAATTGTTCCGGTGATGCGCGGGATGGAAACATCGACCGGCCTATGATGCGCGGGGTGGAAACATCGACCGGCCTAATGCCGCTTCAAAAATGGGCAATTCGGAGACCTGCGATTCCCAGGCGTCATAAGTTTGGGAGAATGGATCGGAAAGTCGGCGGCAATGGCGGTTATTGGTATCGGCAACCCATCCCCAATCGACCACCAGGTTTCTTTTACCCGCGTTATCGCGTATGAATTGTGCGCGGGCCCGCGCCCTGGAGGTAGTGTTGGGAACATACGGTGCAGATTCACCGCCCGGGGGAATAAGATCGGCCACGCGATGACTCAGCAGTTTCTGTTGTTCTAATAAGTGGAAGACCGACTGGGGATTGGTGAATTCGTGATAATTCTGATCCAGTAGGGCGAGTTCCTCAAAAAGATTGGAGACGCGCAAAAGATCATTCCAGTCGCGGCTGTCGCCGGCCAACACTTGGGTAAACAGCGCATGCTTAGCCCAGGCATCCAACCGGGCTGCCAGCCAGCCGTCATCCCGGCTTTCCATGGCCAGCAAAGTGGCTTCCCAGTCGGCCAGTAGGCGAAAAAACCACGGAGGGATTTCGCTTTGCGAAGCGGCATAAGCCCGCGCGCCTTCCAGATATACCCGCTGGACCTCGATCGCACGATGGTCGACTTTTAAAGGTTCGCCGGGTTTGGCCAACAGATTGAACTCCCGCATGGCGTCCGTCCACGACGGGAAGGACCTGTTTCGGCAGAACGTTGGCAGGCGTTCGTGCAGGCGCGGATTGAAAAAAACGGCTTTTAGCGCAGCCGCCGTAGCGCCGCACTGCAACGCCAGATTGAAGTGCGAGCGATGCCCGTCGCCGCAGATAAGATGGTAGCGCCACAGCCGGAGTGAGCCGTCCATGTGGTTTTCGTCGCGCGCGGTGGAATGGATTGCCCGCGATTCCACGGTCCCGCCGCCCACGTCGCACTCCATCCACGGAGCACGGCTGCTGGCGAGAAAATAAGCATTAGGGTATTGCACAACGCCGGCGCCCGCGTAGATTCTCGTGGCCAAAAACGGCAGAATCCGCTCACCGAAGTTTCGCGGATGCTCTTCGACCAGGTAATTTGAATGCGCCCCCCAAGTCGAACAGCGTCCGGGTTGGAACAGTCCGGTGTAATTGTTGTTGGCTAAAATCAGTCGTATATTTTGCTCCTGTTTTAGTCTGTTTACCGCTTCCCGCACTATCAACTGTTGCTGTTCCACGACCGTAGGCAGAAGATACGGCGAATCGCACTCGCAGGCCGCAAGTTCCAGGTGCCCGATGTCAGGATAGATGATTCCATAACCGTCGGCCACGCCTGTAGTGCTCGGCAGGCTGGG
>JBEKGL010000557.1:0-2990 GCA_050012815.1 Thermoguttaceae bacterium | reverse complement strand
GGGCAAAGGTAGGGACCTTCGGCGATCTGGCCGCAATGAGCTTCTATCCCGCCCATCACATTACCATGGGCGAAGGCGGATGCGTGTTGACCAACGATCAAAATCTGAGGGTGCTCGTCGAATCGTTCCGCGACTGGGGGCGGGCGTGTTGGTGCGCACCGGGCAAAGACAACACGTGCGGGAAGCGATTCCAGTGGCAACTCGGAGGGCTGCCCTGCGGTTACGACCATAAATTTACTTATTCGCATATCGGCTACAATCTCAAGTTGACCGACATGCAGGCGGCCGTGGGCGTTGCCCAGTTAAAAAAACTACCGCAATTTATTGATGCACGCCGACGGAATTTTCTGCTCCTGAGCGAGGGTTTCTCGGACCTGGAGGAATACTTCATCCTGCCCCAGGCCACGCCGGGCTCGGACCCTAGTTGGTTCGGGTTTCCCATAGCTGTCCGCCCGGACGCTCCGTTCACGCGCGAGTCGCTCATCGAGCACCTCGATGCCCACAAGATCAGCACGCGGTTGTTGTTCGGAGGGAACTTGACGTGCCAGCCCGCCTACCGGAATACCCGCTTCCGCGTGGTCGGCGAGTTGAAAAATACCGACTTCGCCATGAACCAGGTGTTCTGGCTGGGCGTGTACCCCGGTCTGACCCAGCCGATGATCGACCACATGCTTGAGATGATCCACGCATTTGTAAACAATTCCGCTTCTTGCCATGTTGCACTATAGCCTGTTTACCGAAGACCTCGAACACGTTCTGGATCACACCCGGGATGCATGGGAAGATCTGCGCGGGCAACGGATTTTCATCACCGGCGGCACGGGCTTTTTCGGCATGTGGATGGTCGAGAGTTTCCTTTGGGCCAACGAACGGCTGGATTTGGGCGCCCGGGCCGTGGTCCTATCTCGCGATCCGCAAGCGTTCCGTCAAAAGCGGCCCCACCTGGCCGACGTCGCAACATTGTCCTTGCACCAAGGCGACGTGCGCAATTTCGCTTTTCCGCCGGGAACATTCTCCCACGTCATTCATGCCGCCACGGAATCCAGCACAAGGTTGAACGAACAGTCGCCGGCCATCATGCTCGATACGATTATCGCGGGAACCGAACGTACGCTCGATTTTGCCGTTGCCTGTGGAGCAAAGAAATTGCTGTTGACCAGTTCCGGAGCCGTTTACGGCCGGCAGCCGCCGGAGATGACCCATGTCGTCGAGGACTACCCCGGTTCGCCGGATCCCTTGGCGCCGTCCTCGGCCTACGGCGAGGGCAAACGCATGGCCGAATTGCTTTGTGCCATCTACCATCGACAACACGGCCTTGACGCTCGCATTGCCCGATGCTTTGCCTTTGTGGGGCCTTATCTGCCGCTGGACGTCCACTTCGCCGTTGGCAATTTCGTTCGCGACGCGCTCATGGGCGGTCCCATCCGCGTGAACGGCGACGGCACTCCATACCGTTCTTATCTCTACGCCGCCGACTTGACCGTCTGGCTGTGGACAATATTACTGCGCGGCCGGTCATGCCGGCCGTATAACGTGGGAAGCGATCAGGCAATGTCGATTCTGGAGGCGGCGCGAGAGGCGGCTCAATTGTCGACGAACATATCCGAGGTGCGGGTGGCAAAGCAGCCCGATCTCGACGCTCCGGCGCAACGCTACGTGCCTTGTATCGAGCGCGCCAAACAGGAGCTCGGCCTGGATGGGAACATTCCATTCCCGGCCGCGCTGCGGCGCACCTTCTCTTGGTATCAACTTATGGAAAGCAGTCTGGTTAACTCTGGAAAAATGGGAAATCTAAATGTTGCGAGTTGCTGATTACATCGCTGAAACGGCGGCACAACGGGGCGTCCGCGACGTGTTTCTCGTGACGGGCGGCGGAGCCATGCATCTGAACGACGCCTTTGGGCGCTGTTCGAGCCTGCGTTACATCTGCTGCCACCATGAACAGGCGTGCGCGATGGCGGCGGAATCCTATGCCAGGCTTAGCGGACGGCCGGCACTCGTAAATGTGACGACCGGCCCGGGAGGCATCAACGCGATCAACGGCGTTTTCGGCGCATGGACCGACTCGATCCCGATGTTGGTCGTCTCGGGACAGGTCCGCCGCGATACCGCGCTCCATCATCACGGCCTGATCGGCAAA
Organism: Thermoguttaceae bacterium; assembly: GCA_050012815.1. Classification (GTDB taxonomy): domain Bacteria; phylum Planctomycetota; class Planctomycetia; order Pirellulales; family Thermoguttaceae; genus JBEKIK01. Next base: position 850 of record JBEKGL010000557.1, on the reverse strand, counting down.
CTGCGTCAGCTTGGCGACCAGGAGGCCGACATCCTGGGAATGATCCGGGGCATCACAAAATACTCAGTGACCGTCGATGATCCGCAGTCCATACGCTACCATCTGGAGCGGGCACTGCATCTTGCCGTTTCCGGCCGTCCCGGCCCATGCTGGATCGACGTTCCCGTGGACGTACAGGGCGCAATGATCGATCCGGAAACACTCCCCGGCTATGATCCGGACGAAGACCGCATTTACCGGGATGAAAATCTATTGGCTCTCCAATGCAGGGAGATCGTAGCCCGCCTGCAACGATCAGTCCGTCCGGTCATGCTGGTAGGCTCCGGGATCCGCCTGGCCGATGCCGTGGAAGAATTCGATCAGGTGATCCGCAAGCTCGGGATTCCGGTTGCCACTGGTTGGACGGCCGTGGACCTTATGCCCGGCGACGATCCGCTTTATTGCGGCCGGCCGGGCACCGTGGGAGACCGCGGCGGGAATTTCGCCGTTCAGAACGCCGATTTCCTTCTTGTGATCGGCTCGCGGTTGAACATCCGCCAGGTGAGCTACAACTGGTCCAGTTTTGCCCGACATGCCTTCATGGTCCAGGTTGACGTCGACGAGGCGGAATTGCGGAAACCGACCGTGAAACCGGACATGCCGGTGCACAGTGACGCGAAATTGTTTTTGAGAGAATTAAGTTGCGCGTTGGACGAGTGCGCTTATGATCCCCAGCGCCACCGGGAATGGGTCTCTTGGTGCCGGGATCGCGTCATGCGTTACCCCTGCGTACTGCCGCGCCACCGATCGGCCGATGGGCCGCTTAATCCTTATTATTTCGTCGATCATATTTTCCGTCGTTTGGCCCCGG
>JBEKGL010000556.1:0-2992 GCA_050012815.1 Thermoguttaceae bacterium | reverse complement strand
GGGCGGGCTGGTGTATCTTGACGGCGCGAATATGAACGCCATTTTGGGCATCACCCGGCCCGGCGATTTCGGCGCCGATTTGATGCACTTCAATCCGCATAAGACCTTCAGCGGTCCGCACGGCGGCGGCGGGCCGGGCTCGGGACCGATTGCCGTAACCGAGAAACTAAGGCCGTATCTGCCGGTGCCCGTCGTGGTCAAGGACGGCAACGGGTATCACCTGGATTACAATCGCCCCAAGTCGATCGGCCGGGTGCGAAGTTTCTTCGGCAACGTGGGCGTGTTGATCCGCATGTACTGCTATATCCGCACGCATGGGCCGGACGGGCTGCGGCGCGTGGCCGAAAACGCCGTGCTCAACGCCAACTATATGCTGGCGAAGATCAAGCATTTTCTGCCCGTGCCTAACGGCGATCGATGCATGCACGAGTTCGTGGCCACGGCGGCGAAACTCAAGGCCGATCGCAATGTAAGCGCGTTGGACATTGCCAAACGTTTGTTGGATTACGGTTACCACGCCCCGACGATATACTTCCCGCTGATTGTGCGCGAGGCGATGATGATCGAGCCGACGGAGACCGAGGGTCGTGCCACGCTCGACGCCTTTGTCGAGGCGCTGTTTCATATCACCGAGGAGCCATTCGACCTGCTGCATGAAGCCCCGCACAGCACGCCCGTCAGCCGGCCCGACGAAGTGGCGGCCGCCCGCAATCCGGTTTTAAAGTGGAGAGTGTAGGGTGGAGAGTGGGCAGTGGACAGTGGACAGTGAATAGCGCGAAACCGCAAGCGGTTTTATTCATCATTCATAATTCAGCATTCATCATTTTTTATGATCTGCCGTTTATTCATTGATCCGCCGGCATCGGGCGAGTGGAACATGGCGGTGGATGAAACGCTGCTGGAATCGGCGGCGGAGGGCGGGGGATTTTCGCTGCGATTTTATCGTTGGCTGCGGCCGACGCTTTCACTGGGATACTTCCAGCAATACGACGATCGCCGGCAACACTCCGCCAGCCTGAATTGTGCCGTGGTGCGTCGCGCCTCCGGCGGTGGCGCAATCGTGCACGACCGCGAAGTCACTTACAGTATCGCGGTTCCGCCGGGCGATCGTTTGGCTGTAAAACATCTTACGCTCTACGAAACCGTCCACGCCGCACTCATCGAAGCGCTGGCCGGCCATGGAATAAATGCTTCGCTATGCGGGGACAAAGGCCGGGAAAAGACTCCCAGGGAGCCGTTTCTTTGTTTTCAGCGGCGATCGCCTGGGGACGTACTGCTTTCAGAGGTGAAGATTGCCGGCAGCGCACAGAGGCGTCGCCGCGGGGCGGTTTTGCAGCACGGCAGCGTGCTTTTGGCCCGTTCCACCGCCGCTCCCGAGTTGCCGGGACTTGCCGAAGCAGCGGCAATCACGCTATCATTCGATCAATTGGTGCAAAGGTGGTCGTCGAAACTCGCAGAGGTATTTTCGATGCACCTTAAGCCGGGAATACTGACCGACGCGGAGCAAAGCCGGGTGCTCGTCCTGGCACGGGAAAAATACGATTCAATTGAATGGACTGAGCATCGCGGACGCGGACTTTACGAAGAAAAACGTGCGATATCACAGTCCGTCCCCCCTTGTAGAGCATGACTAAGCCGCCGTTTACCTACAATGAGGTAAAAGTATTTTGACTGTTTGCCAATAACTTGTTACTATCAAGATGCAGACAAGTATCGAAATTTCGCGGAGTTTTGCGGAATGGACTATGGCAAACCAGCGGAGAATTCGATGCAATAACTGTAAATTGGGCTTTTCATCGTTTTGGATTTCAGTTTAAATCGTAGTGAAACATTCTCGAATTCGGCTGACGCAGGTAAGGCAATGGAAGTCAAACTCGTGGTGATCGGCGGAAAAAATCAGGGTCGGGAAATTCCCGTCACCGAGCCGGAGTTCTTTATCGGCCGCAGCGAGGAATGTCATTTGCGGCCGTCCAGCGACCGCGTCAGCCGCAAGCATTGTGCGATCCGCCTGCAAGAAGGCCGGGCCACGGTGGTCGATTTTAAAAGCACTAACCATACGTATGTCAACGGCGAACAAGTCACAACCCAGCGCGAGTTGAAAAACGGCGACCGGCTTAAGGTCGGGGTGCTGGAATTCGAAGTTCAATTAGCCGTCAGCGTGGGTGGAAAGACCAAGCCCAAGGTGCACACGATTCAGGAAGCCGCCGCGCGAACGGTTCAAAGCACCGCCAAAGAGGACGAAATCGACATTACCCGGTGGCTAGAAGACGGAGAAGCGGAGCCGGCCGAACAACCACGCTCACCCGAGACTTTGTCGATAAAAGACACGCATACCACCGGGCATAAAATGGCCGATACCACGACCATTCACATGCTTCACAAAGAGGCCGAGGAACTTCCGATAAAAGAGGATAAGAAATCCGCAAAAGCACCCGGCCGATTCGAACGCCCGAAAAAGCCTGTAAGCCAAGATAGTAAAAGCGCGGCCGATGATATGCTGAGGCAATTATTCAACCGTAAAAAGTCGTAATTCCGCAAGCGATTTGCAAAGAAACCCGCCGTGAGAGCATCGCACAAACCCAAAAAATCGGCCGCTTTGCTGGGCTTGGCCTTCGATAACACTGACGATCAAACGCGGATTACTCGCGGAAAAAACTTCCTTCTTTGGGGCGGAAGCGACGCTTCACATTCTTTTATGCGGGAAACCGCGATTAAAATCAACGAATGTCTGGATCAACGCGGCAAACGACTGGAAGACGTATCTTTGCCCGAACTCCGCGACATCTGCCACGATGTTACGAACAGGCTATAGGCTGTAGGCTCTCCATACGGGTAATACCAGTTTTTCTGTTTCTACGGGCAGTTGTTGTAATCTTTATTAGTTGCACGGTCCTAAAAATTGCGTATTCGCTAAAATCCGTGCAATGCGGCAGTATTGCTACAACACCCCATTTTTCCTAAATGGTCAACTTTTCCCGACTGTTTTTACGAT
>JBEKGL010000555.1:0-2995 GCA_050012815.1 Thermoguttaceae bacterium | reverse complement strand
GGATAAAAACACTCGTGAACCAGAAGATTCACGCCGCGGATTTTACCCACGTAATCGGCGTCCGCGGCGGCTGTGGTGTCGGTCACGTAAGCCATACTGCGACCGGGCCAATCGAGCCGGAAACCGAGCGATCCGCCGGGATGGTCCAAAGGGAAATGCGTCAGGCGCCCGCCGCCAGCCAGCGGCGTTTCTTCGGCCAAAGGTTTTACGTCGAAAGACGGCCGGACGGACAAGTCGTGGTAAAAAAGATGTTTTTCGATTGCGTATAGTTTCTCGGGCGTGCCGTGGACGGTCACTCTGCTCAGCGGATGCTCCCACATAACGCTGAACAGGTAGGATAAACCGATGACGTGATCCAGGTGGGCATGAGTGATGAAAATATCCAATTCGTCGGTTTGTAGATATCTGCCCAGCCGATACATTCCAGTCCCGGCATCCAAAACCACTCCGCACGACGGAATCACCAGGCACGGCGTATGCCGCCGATCGCTGGGATGATATCCGGAGGTGCCCAGGAGGATGAGTTTCATAATAGGGGCTAGGGGCCGGGGGCTAGAGGATTAGGGATTGGGGATTAGGGAATTGGGAAAATTGGGTTGTGTTTTGTACATCAACCACGGTAGTTTATTCAATATGTAAAGCCGCGACCAGTGGTCGCGTTTTGATTGCCGTATGTAAAACCTCGGCCAGTGGTCGTGGTTTGGTTGGCGCTAATCCGCAAGCGGTTTCATTAGTTTCCTACTTTTGCTGTTTGAACAACTGGTCAAAACCTTTATTTAATCCTTCCTCTAGCATATTCTTTGCGGCATTTTTGATGAATTGTCGGCTGAGTTGTTCCATTGCAGCCTGGTCGAGTTGCGGTTTTTGCAGCGTTCCGGCGATGGGGATGCGGATGGTTTGATTTTTCAAGCTTGCAGCCAAAGGATTATTTTCCAGCCACTTGGGCGGCACGGGCATTTCGGTCATGATCGCCAGCGTCTGGTCCAAGCCCACCGACCCGTAGGTGCGAATCGTAAAATCGGGGAAGATCAACTCCAAATCCTTATGATATATGCGGCCGTTGGCCATTTGGAAGGGCACGACCCCTTCGCGGCGGAGTTTGGCCGGAGTCTCGCGGCCCATGAGGACCGCCAGTTCGCGTATCAGCGGGCCCGGGCCGATCTCTATCGAATGGATTATAAACCGTCCGGAAAATTCGCCCTTGGCCGGATCGCTAAGCGGAATGCGGCATCCTTCCATGTCGATGGAAAAGGCCCCTTGGGCCGAGGTGACGTCGGCCAGCACCGGAGCAATGTACTTAAGGAAGAATGCGCACATGCGCGGATTGATTTGCACCTGACGCACCAAGGGGCCGGGCGGCACGGTGAGTTCCATCGGCTGGGGCGCTAGGCGAATCATCGGCGCCAGGTACACTTTCCCTTGACTGACGGCCAACTCCGCGGGTTCGATTCGCAAAACGCCGTCGGCCAGCACGGGCTTAATCTCGCCCGGCCCGACTTGGAAACCGTACACGTCGGCCGAATCCCATTTTAGTCCGGCATTAGCCGCTCCGGCGGCCAAGGTGAGCGGACCGCGCCACGACAACCCGGAATCCTTGCGACCGGCAAAGCGGATGTTCTGACCCAAGTATGGGTGCAGCAGGCCGCAAAGCCGATCCAAATCGTAACTAATTTGCCCGGTAAAATCGGCTTGGGGGGAAGAAGACAACGGAGACAGTGGGGAAGATGGAGGCGGGCCCATTTTGTCATGGGGTCCGTCCGTTTTTTCCAATCCGGATTGCGCGTACCGGCCCGCGGCTGTGGCGGCTACGAAGCTGGAGGCGATTTGCGCTTGTTCGAGCCGGACGGTTCCGGTCTTGTTTTCGTAATCGCCGCGGGCGGAAAGGCGGATTAGCTGTTCTTGGAATTTTCCGCCTGAGGAATCGGCCACGGCGAGGTTGTTGACGTCGGCGGTGGCTTCGATTTTCACCAGATCGGCGACTTGCTTGAATTGCAGGTTGCCGACAAATTGCCCGCCCATGGCCCAGGTGGGCTGTTTTGCGCGATCGACGAACCATTGGCTCAGGCGTCCGAGGTCGCCCTGATATTTGACAGTGCCGCTGATTTCAAACGGTCCGTTTTGCGGCATGGCCATGAGGAAATTATCGGCTTGAACCGCCAGGCTGGTGGTCGCTAAAGTGGCGGGAGCGAGTTGCAAGCGATATTGCCGCTGGTTCCACGATCCGGCCGCGGAAAGTTCGAGTTCCGCTTCCTGCATATTTATGTAGGGCGAGGCCAAGGCAAACTGCGTGGCGTGGATTTTCGCCTGGCCGATGTTTACGCCGTCTTTTGACGCGGTTGCCTGAACGTCGAGATCGGCCGTGCCCGCCACGCGCCAATCGGAAAGCGACAAAAACGACGCCGCTCGGGCGGTCCAATTACGTAATTGGCCGCGCATCAACACGCGGATCGGCCAGACGCCGCCCTGCTTCAGGTCGGCTACCGGTTGCAGCAACTGCGCTGTCAGCCGATCCTCGCCGGCCTGGACGTTGAACGCGGCGGCGTCCAGCCGGGTATTGGCCGTTCCGTCGGTTTTACCCTTGGCCGAGCAATAAATCTGTAGATTTTCCTCCAGGTAGGATTGTTTATCGGGCAGAACAACTTGAAGGTTGTGGAGCTGCAGATCGGCGTCGGCGGTGAATTGCTGCTGCGGATCACGTTTCCAATTTACGTTGCCAAAACCGTCGCCGGCAAGTTGCACGCCGCCCAGATCGACGAATTTTCCCAACTGGTCGCCAAGTTCCTTGAGATTCAGACTGAGCGAAGCGGCCAAGTTGTCGGGCGTGCCGGCGGCGTGAATCTTGAGGAAATCGGATTCGCATTGCAGGCTATCGACAACCGGGCCCTGGGCCGTGTCGTGGGCATCCAGCGCCAAAGTGATCGGGTTTGGCCAGGCGAACTGTCGGCCGTTTTCCATTGCCACGAGATTTCCAGTGGCGATCTGCCCGTGCAAGACC
>JBEKGL010000554.1:0-3007 GCA_050012815.1 Thermoguttaceae bacterium | reverse complement strand
GCCGCTGGGCATGAGCGGGGGATTCCATCCGAAACCGCGGATGACCTTCCCCTTGCCCCTGGCGGTAGGCATCGAAGGCGCGGACGAAGTCATGGAACTCGAACTGGCCGAATCCATCAGCGCCGAGGATTTGCTCCCGAGGCTGAAATCTCAAGCCCCCCGGGGCTTGCTGCCGCTGTCGGCCGAAATCCTTGCACCGGGCACAAAAAAAGCCCGAGCTTATGGTGCATCTTACGAAGCGCCGATTCCGCCGCCGCTCGATGCCTCCCTGGGCTTGCGGATCGATCGCTTGTTGGCCCTATCAACCTGTACGATTACGCGTCCCCATGGCCGATCGCCGATCGATCTGCGTCCCATGCTGGAAGAACTGAGTTTCCGTCGGGGCATGCTGTTCATGCGATTGAAGATCAGGCAGGAAGGCGGCGTCGGCCCCCGCGACGTGCTCGCGGCATTGGGACTGGAGGACCTCGAATCGCGCGGCGTGCGCCTGACGCGCACCGCCGTGGAATTGGGTCCCTGACGTCCCCCGCGGACTGCGGCTTTACCCGCGAATCGAGCGGGGAGCAATTGCGTACTCATCAATTTTGCCGAATAAGAAAGAATATTTATGAAGCAGGAAATGTTGATCAATGTCTCCCAACCGGAGGAGTGTCGCATCGCCGTCGTCGAAGACGGAGTGCTTGAAGAACTCTATATTGAACGCACCGGGCAGGATAATTACGTAGGCAACATCTATAAAGGCGTGGTCGTTAATCTGGAACCGAGCATCCAGGCGGCGTTCGTCGATTTCGGCGTGGGGCGGAACGGCTTTTTGCACGTCAGCGACATCGAGCCGCAGTATTTCCGCCAAGGCGGTTACGATCCGGAAAAGCCCGGCGATCACGGCGACGCCCGGCGCGGGCCGCGCCGCGGAAACGGCGGCAACGCCTGGGCCGACACCACCGAATTCGACGATGAAAACCCCTCCGGCGATTCCGCCCGGCGCAAACAGTTCTATCCCAGCAGCCGGCCCCGCTTCAAGCCGCCTATCCAGGATATTCTCCGCCGCGGCGACGAATTGCTGGTGCAAGTGATAAAAGAAGGCATCGGAAGCAAAGGTCCGACGCTGTCGACTTACATCAGCATTCCCGGCCGATACCTGGTGCTCATGCCCGCCCTGGGACGCATCGGTGTGTCGCGGAAAATCGAGGATGAAGCCGTGCGCAGGCGATTGCGCGACATCATGTACGAACTCAACCCGCCAAAGGGCCTGGGCTTCATCGTCCGCACCGCCGGCAGCGACCGCACCAAACGCGAACTTTCCCGCGACCTGGCATACTTGCTCAGGCTGTGGAAAGTAATCGTGCGGCGGATACGCAAGCTGCCCGGCCCGGTGGACATCTACGAAGAAAACGACATGATTATCCGCACCATCCGCGATATCTTCACCACCGACGTGGACACGATCTATATCGACGAACAAAAAGCATACGAACGGGCAAAGGAATTCCTGCAACTGGTGATGCCCCGCTACGTAAACCGCCTGCAACTATTCGAGGGCAAGGAGCCGCTTTTCTACAAATACAACCTCGACGAGGAAATCGCTAAAATCCACCGCCGCGCAGTGCCCTTGAAGTCGGGCGGATCGATCGTCATCGACCAGACCGAAGCCCTGGTGGCCATCGACGTGAATAGCGGCAGTTTCCGCGCGGAAGGCTCGGCCGAAGACACCGCCCATCAGATAAATCTTTTGGCCGCCAAGGAAATCGCCCGGCAAATCCGGCTCCGCGATCTGGGCGGCGTGATCGTCAACGACTTTATCGACATGCGCAAGGAAAAACACCGCCGGGGCGTGGAACGGGCCCTGAGGGACGCCGTTCGGCGTGATCGGGCACGAACCAAAATCCTCCGCACCAGCCCATTCGGATTGATCGAAATGACCAGGCAGCGCGTGCGCACCAATCCCAAACTCAGCGCGTACGCCCAATGCCCCAGTTGCAACGGCACTGGCATGGTCAAAACTCCCGAAAGCATGGCCCTGGAAGTCATCAGAGTATTGATCCTGGCCGGCCAACGGCCGCAAATTACCAAGGTTTCCGTTACCGTGGCCGAAGACGTGGCCGATTACCTGAATAATCGCAAGCGCCACGAACTGGCCCGGCTGGAAGAGCATGGAAAAATGTCAATACTGGTCATTCCAGCCAAAAGCGTTCCCCCGGAACACCTGTCAATTGAATGCCGAGATGCCGAAGATCGGGAAGTGAAATTGACGAAAAATTAGCGGGCAGTGAACGTTGGACAGTGTGGACAGTGGATGGTGGACGGTGCGGATAACGTTTTGACATATTCTTCGTTTAGCCACGGAGCATGCAACTTTTTGTCCCTTAATTAAATTTACCCCCCATAAAGTGGTGTGGGCTGAATTCTGCCCTGGGCATATCACCTAATCAAAATTCCGTCCATAGCCCTTGTAATATTGGTGTTATTTTGATTAGACTTATATGTTTCAGTATTACCTAGAAGATAATTTGTCGCAGGAAACTGTTATGTACGCGATCATTTCGGACGGCGGGCATCAATACAAAGTGGAAGAAGGACAGATTCTGGATATAGATCTGCGCGAGGCATCGGTCGGCGACCAAGTGGTTTTCGACCGGGTTCTTGCCTTTTGCGACGACGAGGGCCTGAAAATCGGCCGGCCAACGTTAAAATCGGCCGGCGTAACGGCCGAAATCGTGGCGGTCACCCAGGGGCCGAAATTGGTCGTGCAAAAATTCCGCCGCCGGAAGAACTCCCGCCGCAAAACCGGCCACCGGCAACTGTTCACCCAAGTGAAAATCAACAAAATCGAAATCGGCTAACGGATTTTCCTTGCGGCTTACACTCAATAACGTCTGGGTGTCCCTTCCCTGAAAGAGTCTTGTGTGTCAAGGGCCACCTGGCGGATTTTTTTGCATAGCTTCAGCGGCAAGGCCGTCGAGGGCCTTGTGAACGCCGCGTTGGAGTTACTGTTCAGGAATCGGATTGT
>JBEKGL010000553.1:0-3026 GCA_050012815.1 Thermoguttaceae bacterium | reverse complement strand
TTGCCGCTGTTGGTCGACCTGCGCCAAGGTGCAGCCGTGTACGCCGTTTTCTTCCGGTCGCCGGCCTTGCGGACTGCCGCAGTAGTGGATTATTTGCGGGATGTTAACGGGCGTAGCCCGTTCGTGCCGGCCGCCCAAGGCCCAGTAATAAATACCCCGGGCCTGCAAAACCGCCGGGTCCGCGCTGCCGTGAGCCATGGCGATGGTCGGCAGTCCACCGGGATCGGGCAGAAAATCGCCGGCTCGGATCGGGCGTTGTTTATCGCAACTGGTTCCCAGCAGCCGGGCAATCGGCGCGCCCTTGTGTTCGTGGATGAATTCATCCACCCGGCCCCGATGAAAAACACGGACATTCGTAGGCAGCGCGATCGAAGCCGGCCACTCGTCGGGCGGATCGACCGTTCCGCCGACCCAGTACACGGCGATCTCCCGTTCGGCCAGCCGGGCGAATTGCTCGCATAGAAACGTCACCCCGCGCGGTCCGGCGTAAAGCGGATGCAAGACGTCGCCGGAAAGTATCAAAAAGGCGGCCTCCTCGATCAAAGCGGCGTCGAACACCCGCGCGGCGGCGATATATGGCGCTTCGATAAACACCTCTCGCAAATGTTCCGGCACTTCAGCCACGCCGGCCAGCGTCTGTTCCAAATGAAAGTCGCCGGCATGAACGAATCGGAAAGGCAGATTCGACATAAGCGCCTCCGTGCGCAAATGAAACTCTTGTAAAACCGCATCCATCGGTCGCGGTTTCGCAGGATAATCTCGGCAATTGGGGAATCAGTGGTAAGGCAATGTAGCGAAATTCCTTATACAGAGCTACATTAATTTCTATATACAATTGTTAAAACAATCAAATTGGATAAGATGGGGCAACAGTTATCGCAAACTGCGGGAGGGATGTTTTTTTCGCTTTATCGCCAGATAATTCGGATTATCGGCCCGGCCGGCGATTTCGTATAGGAACCGGCTGGGCACGGTGGGCCGGGGCTTGCCCCATTTGTTGCGGCTTAAGGCCATTGTGAGCGTCAGGCGCAGCTTTGCGCGGGTAACGCCCACGTAACACAGGCGGCGTTCTTCGTCCAGGGCTGCCCCGCCGTCGCCGGCCACCGAGCGGTGATGCGGCAGCATCCCTTCTTCCATGCCGACCATGTAGACTTCGGTAAATTCCAATCCCTTGGCGGCATGAAGGGTCATCAGCGCTACCGCGTCACGATCCAGCTCCGACTGCTTGTCGCGATCCGCCTCATTGCCGGTAAGCGCCACCTCGTGTAAAAAACCCGCCAGCGCGGCCTTCTCCGACCGCCGCGAGTACGATCCCAAGGCATTGACCAATTCCTCGACGCTCGCCCAACGCGACTCTTGGTCGCCGGCGTCGGGATATTGCCGGGCCAATTCCTGTTTATATTCAATCTCTTGCAGCAGTTCTTTAAGCACGTCGACCAACGGCCGGCGCTCGACTTGTTTGTGATAGCGTTGGATAATGCTGCGGAATTTTTGCACGGCCTCGACTGCCGGCGCGGGAAGATTATCCAGATCGGCCGCGTGCGGCAAAATACCCCAAATAGGCTTGCTCTTGCCGATGGCTTCATCCAACAGGCGTTTAACCGTGGATTGGCTGATTCCCCTGTGCGGCGTGTTGATGATGCGTAAAAGCGAGATTTCGTCGGCCGGATTGGCCAGCAATTTCAGATACGCCAGCACGTCGCGGACTTCCTTGCGGTCGTAGAACGACATCCCGCCCAGGAGGATGTATGGAATTTTCGCCCGCCTGAGTTCGGTCTCGAAGGCCCTGGGCTGTTCGTTCGTGCGGCAAAGGATGGCGAAATCCTTGGGGCGGCATTTATGAGGACCTATCCGCGCGGCAATTTCATCGACTACCGTTTTTGCCTCCGCCGTTTCGTCTTGGAGTTGCAGAATTCGCGGGGTTTCGCCGCTAAATGTGGCTTGCAGGACTTTATCGTGGCGGAGTTTATTAAAGGCGATAAGCCGGTTCGCCCAGCCGACGATCTCCCGCGTGGAGCGATAATTCAATTCCAGTCGCACGACCTTGGCCTCGGGCCAATCGTTTTTGAAGCGGAGGATGTGTGCCAATTCCGCCCCGCGCCAGCCGTATATCGATTGATCGTCGTCGCCCACCACGCAAATATTTCGATGCTTTTCAGCTAGTGCTCTTACAATCCGATACTGAGTGCCGTTGGTATCCTGATATTCATCCACCAGCAGATGATCGAAGCGGTCGGCCTCGGCCCGGCGGATTTTGGGATGCTGCGAAAAAAGTTCCTCGGTGCAAAGCAGAAGGTCGTCGAAATCCAATGCCCCGGCCGCTTTCAAGGCGTTTTGGTATCGGCGATAGGCCGCGGCGGCAAGATGTTCCTTGTCGGTTTGGGCCAGATTGCCCGCCTGTTCCGGGCGGACGCCGGAGTTTTTCCAACGGCCGATGAAATACAGCAAGTCGCCGGGCCGCAACTGGGCGTCGGCCACCTTGATTTCCCTGAGCACGCTGCGGGCGACGCCCTCCTGATCGCCGCGATCGTATATGGCGAATTGAGCGGGATAGCCCAAATGCCGAATCTGCCGGCGCAATATGCGCACGCAAAGCGAATGAAAAGTGGAAATTTCCGGGTGTTCCTTAAGCCGCTTTCCCAGCAGGGCGGCCGAGCGTTGCTGCATTTCGTTGGCGGCTTTGTTGGTAAAAGTAACGGCCAACACCCGTTCCGGCCGGACCCGATGGCGAATCAGTTCGGCTATGCGATAGGTTACCACCCGGGTTTTTCCCGTTCCCGCCCCGGCAAGCACCAACAAGGGGCCGGAAAGCGTTCGTACGGCTTCGAGTTGGGCGGGATTGAGATTCATGGTTTGCCATAAAGCCGCGACGGGTACCATCGGGCACCGACGGGGCGCCATGCGGAGCATGGTCGCGTTGGTCGGCATGGTCGGTTGGTCGGTCGCGATTTGGTTGAAATCGCCAATCCGCGCTTAAGAACAGTTAAAATAAAACGGGAATTATGCAGGAGTTTTATGCGAACTGT
>JBEKGL010000552.1:0-3610 GCA_050012815.1 Thermoguttaceae bacterium | reverse complement strand
TACACAAATGCCAGAAAGTCATATAAGGCGTGGCTGGCAATCGGCACAAGCAGATTGTCCGTGGCCAGCCAGACCGCCCCTAAATAAAGCCCGATCCCGCCAGCCAACAGCGCATAGGTGGGCGTCACTCCGTGCAACAGTCCGAAGATAACCGCCGCCACGGCCAGGCCGATTCCGACGCCATACGGCCCGCCCACCTTGTCGGCTACCCAACTTTGAACAATCCCGCGAAAGAGCATCTCCTCGCCCATTCCCGCCAACACCGCGATGACGGCCAGCTCCAACATTCCGCATTGGCGAAACAAAGGGATGAACGTTTCGTCCAGCACTTGCATGATTCGGGCAAATGGCCGCCACGGGGCTTTCGCACATAGCCAAAATAATGCCAAAAGCGGCACGGTGGCGACAATACCCCAGCCCAGATCGATCGCGCTGAGCCGGAACGTCGCCATGGGCGGCCGGTCCAACACCCAGCCCAGACTCACGGCCAGCACTGCCAAGGCGCCCTCGAACAGCGCGGCCGCCACCGCAAAATTCATGATGCCCATGAAAAGTTATCCGTTTTCAGTTATCCGTTCTCAGTTTTCAGTTCTCAGTTTTCAGTTTTCAGCAATTAGTTTTCATCCTCCAGCCTTTTTTCATTCATCATTCATCATTCATCATTTCTTAATGCTTCGGCGCCGGCAGATCTTCCGTCCAAACATCGCCCCACTTGCCGTCAAGGCGCCGCTGGGCAACGATCATCTTATTGTCGAACATGCGGACGGCAAAAATACCCTCCGCGTTTTTGTCACCCTTGGCCCGGGGCGCCACGAAATCCGCTATGCCCTTCCAGACTACGCGGTGACAAAGGTGCTCATGGCCGGAAAATATCGCCACGACTTTGTATTTTTTTACGACGTTATAAAAGGCGTCGCGATCGTCTTGCTTCCACCAACGATCCTCGAGGCTCACCTTATCAAAGCCGTAATGCTGCAAGATGACGACGGGCCTTCCGCTTGCGCCCGCGCGCTGGGCCAGGTCTTTTTGCAGAAATGAAAGGCTGTCCCGGGCATCGCCCTTGCCGCCGGCATAAACGTTGACGTTCACAAAGTGCACGTCGTCCCAATCCCACGAATAGTGCAGGCCGTTGTCGGAGACGTTCACCGCCGTGTTGCGATTCTTGTTGCGCAAAGCGATTCCCTTGAGCACCGCGTCGCCGGTCTGCTTTTGCACGTCGTGGTTGCCGTAGCCTTCATAGACCGGGAAATGGATATGGACCCCATCGCCGCCTTTAACCGGATAATCGTCCACGAATCCGTCGAATACATCAATGCCCAAATACTGGCCGTTGTAATTCACGCCCTTGCCGCTGTCGGTCAGGTCGCCCGCGACCAGCACGCCGCGGGGCTTTTCCACCACGCCGAAACTTTTTTCCGGAAAAGCGGTCCCAGGCAGATTGTTCATCATCGCGATGACATTCTTGTTCGGCTGCTCGTTATTCTCTAGTTGGTCCTGACCATAGTGAAGATCGGCCGCCACGAAAAAAGTTATATCGCGTCCAAAGGCCGCGCCGGCAATGCCAAGGACAATCGCAACCGCAATCAGCACAGAACTTTTAATACGCATCTCGAATAATTCCTCTTACATTACTCTTGCCGGCGGCAAAAGGCGATCCCTTCGATTTCCACCAGCAGTTCCGGCCGGCATATATCGCCCACGGCGTAGATCGTGGGCAAATCGCCCAAGCGCGCCTCGCATATATCCTTCGCAAGCGCGTAATCTTCGTGCCGCTTGAGGTATACGCGGGCCAAGGCCAGATCGCCGAGGGTCGCCCCGAATCCGGCAAGCCCGTGACCGCGGAAATTGTCGGCGGCAATCAGGGCCTCGATGTTGTCCAGTGTTTGCAGCGTCTGCCCTCGGATGTCGTCAAGGTGCCGCGTTTCCGAGGACGTGATGCTGGCCGTGCCCGAGATGAACGTGGTGGCGAAATCGCCTACCGCAACGGCCATCGCCCGGCAAAACTTGGGACTCTCGCTCCCGTACTGGTGGGCGTAGTCGTAGGCCGACGTCTGCCCGGGATTCTCCAGCGGCGCCAGCATCGCATCAGGCCTATCGGACCTCATCGCCATGCAACTGATCGTAACGTCCTTGCCCTCGGCGCCTATGCCCGTGCTGGCCGGAAAAACAGGTTTTTCCCAGCCCCGCGGCGTCAGCCCGGGCACGAACTTCAAGTTCCGGTAAAAATCGGTCCGCGCACGGTTCAACTCTCGATACCGCTGCACCTGCCCCTCCATTCCAGTGATGTCGCCCAGGTAAAGCCAGGTGCGGACCACTTCCTCAAAGCGGAAACCGGCCGCCGCCAACCGTTCATCGGCCAGGCGAAAAGCCGAAATCGTGCGATCATAGACCGTTCCCGCCTCATTCCCGCAATGAATGTCCGCCACATGCACCCAGGTAATTCCGTCGTGACGGGTAATGACCGTCTGTTCGCTCTTTCGGACGATTTCCACCTCGCCTTGCCCGCACCCCACGCCCAGAGCCTCAATCGCCAGCAGCTTGCCCTCGCAGGGCGGCTGAGGTATGTACGTGGTCGCCGGCAGTTCTTTACCATAAAAATCACGCATTATCTCCCGGCACGCGACCTGATCCGCCATATCTCGCAGAAATACCGACTGCATGACGATCGATCCGGGCGCGCTTTCTTTTTTAATCAATCTTTCGATGGTCCCCAGGGCGTCTTCGGCCTGCTCTTGGATGGTCGCGCCGTTCCGCGGCGCGGCGGCCACGAAAACGTGCCGCACCCCGCCAAGTTCGACGACCGAATATCCCACGCCCGCATTCGACTCTTTGCGGATCATTCTAAAAATCCCCTCCACATTTTGATTCATTTAGTTTAATTACTGAAACTGTAAACACAAAATCCGCATTTAAACTTTGAATGCATTTTTTACCTAGCCCAGGCGTTTACCATGAATACTTTTTTTACCTAGTCAACCCCGTTTACGGGGTTCATCCTGTCCATACCTCAACTGCCCCTAAAGGGGCTACATGAAAGGAACTGCGGAATTCTCCTAATCCCAGGCGTAAACGCCTGGGCTAGAGAAAAGTTCCTCCACACTTACTGTTTGAGTTTAATTATTTATTGCGTTTTTTATCGGATTCGGCCGCTTCCAGGGACTGCAATTTTGTTTCCAACTCCTGCCGCGCCTGCGCCGGGAGTTTTTCATTGCCCAGGGCCTTGCGCAGGACTTCTATCGCTCCATCGGCGTCGCCTTCCTGATAAAGGTACAAGGTCAGCCCTTGAGCGTACTTCGCTTCGTCCGGTTGCAGCTCGCAGGCTTTGCGGCACCAGGCGATAGCCTCGGTCATGTTCTTTCGCCCGGCCAGAATCACGCCCAGATTATAAGCCGCCGCGGCCGGGCGCCATGTTCCGCTTGGTCGGGAGTCGGATTTTATCGCCATGCGCAGGGCTTTTTCCGCCTCTTCCGCCCTGCCCTGCTCGGCCAACAACAAACCCAAGTTGAAATTCGCGGCCGCACTGGCCGGCTCCGTCTCAAGCGCGCGGCGCAAACACGCTTCCGCCTGATCGTTTCTTTTCATGTTGCTGTAGGCCACGGACTCATTTATC
>JBEKGL010000551.1:0-3040 GCA_050012815.1 Thermoguttaceae bacterium | reverse complement strand
CGAGGTGCTCGAGGCGTTAACCGCTGAAATCAAGAAGAATCTGAGCAGCCGCGGACCAGGCCTCTTTGCCTTGCACGGCTTGGTGAAGATCGAGAAGAAAAAGGTTCCCGCCAGGCCGGCACAAAAAGGCTGGCTGAATCCTTTCACCAAGCTATTGGAAGATCGTCCGGCCAAACCGGCTTCGGTGAAGGTAAAAGTCCGCGCACTTCGGGCCTTAAAAGAAATGGTCTCTTAATCCGGTCGACCATGATCGAATTCAAGCAAACCGCTTGCCCGCGCAACAGCCGCGGGCGGGCGGTTTCGGTTTTACGGTTGTTGTAGTTGAGGCGCATACGGCGGTTCCGGCATTGGATTGGGCGGAGTGGGCATTACTTCTGGCGCGGGTGCTGCGCCGGCGGCCGGGATGCCGGGTTGTTCAAAGCCGGGTGGCGGCGTGACGGGCAAGGCCATCTGCGGGACCGGTGGCGGATTAAGACGAATTTCCCAGCCGCCGCCCAGTGCCCGGTACACTGATATCAGGCCTTGGGCAATCTGGCCCCGGGCTTGTGCCCAGGAGTTTTGCTGTGTTATCAAATTCTGTTGGATTGTCGCGTAACGGTTGAAGTCAAATCCGGTTTGACCAGCCTCGTAAAGCCGTAAGGTAATTCCCCGGGCGATTTCGCCGGCCCTCATACTATCGTACAGCATCTTCGTGCGCTCTTGGTTTTGCAGGAACGTGGCCAGGCCGTCCTCGACTTCCTGGTTTGCCTGAAGCACGGTGTTTTGGTATAGCGCTATTAATGCCTGGAATCCGGCGTCCTGGTAGCGGACGTTATTCACGATTCGCCCGTAATTGAGAATACTCCAATTAAATGACGGGCCGACATTGCCGCTGAATGCCTGGGTGTTAAACATGTCGGAAAATTTACCTGCTGACCATCCCATCGAGCCGTTAATTCTGAATAAGGGATAAAGATCGGCTTGGGCAATGCCGATTTGTTCGGCTTGTGCGGCGGCATTGCGTTCGGCGCGCCTGACGTCCGGGCGGCGGCGGAGCATCTCGCATGGGATGCCGATGGCAATCTCCGGCGGAACAGTGGGAATCGGCCCTTCGCCTAAAAGCTGCATTAAATCGGCCTGGGGTATGCCCAGTAAAGTGCACAATTGATCGTTGGCTTGGCGCATATCGATTATCACCGAAGGAATGGCGGCTTCGGTCTGTTTTAGGGTGCTCTCGGCCTGCTGGACATCCAACTCGCCAAGGGTGCCAATATGCAAACGTGTTTTGGTTAGATCGTAAATATTCCTTTGCACGCGCACATTTTCAGTTAGCAATCTGATAAGCTCTTGATCGGTCCGAATCTTCACGTAATTCGTGGCGACATCGCTCAGCAGAGTGACCATCACATCGTCGTAGCCCGCGACGGAAGCTCCCAACTGATCGTCCGCTTGTTGAATTGCCCGGCGCAGGCGGCCCCAAAAATCCAATTCCCATGCCAAATTGAAGCCAAAGTCCCAATTGTTGGAGAACCCATTTGCAGTAGAACCGCTACGCGTGTAACTTCCCGAAGCGGTTTGCTCTTGCGGGAAGAATCCTCCCTTGGCTATAGCGAGTGTATATCGGGCCTGAAGCACGCGGAAAGCGGCTTCCTTCACCGAGAGGTTTTGCCGATAGGCGCAGGCAACCAGATTGTTCAGCACTGGATCGTTAAATACGGTCCACCACTGGCTTATATCGTTGCCCTGGCCGCGGATGCGGACGTCGGCGGCATCGATCCAGTTGTTGGCCACCGGGGCCGCGACCGGACAGTAGTTAGGCCCCACTTTAAAACCGTTGTGAACATATTCATGTAAACTCGTACACCCGGTGAACAAGATAACCAGCGAGGCAACGGCCGCCATGCAAGTTTGTCGTGGTCGAAGTGCTTGGAGCATCCTTGTTATCCTTAATTTAGTCATAGGAGTCAAAAACGGACTTTTTATCAATATCGGCAGAACCCATATTACCAGAACAATCGGTATTGTTTCGGCTGTTAAAACACACACATCCTGCCCAGATTAACTTTTGGTGACTATTTTTTGGATAGTTTCATCTCACTCAGGCAATCTTCGCCCAGACAATGTTCTAATAGGTCACCATCATCAGGAAATATCCTAGGCCCTAGTGGTGACTTTCCTGATAGTTAAGAGCAGAACCGCGGTTATAAATTTAACGAATACATAAATAGGAGTAAGGTCCCGTTAAGCCTGATTCGTTCGATCGAAGACTTTTGCCATAAACATGGTCGGCTTAACGTGATTATGCAGCCGCATACCGCTCCTCCCTGGCTCCTGGCTCTAATGAACCAGCACGGTTTTCAATTCTTAAAAGAATAATAAGGGCGATAAAAAACCCTCCGAGGCAATTGGACGTATAGACCATATATAAGGGATATACGGGAGGATGCTATGGGCATGTGGAGCCTGATGTGACTATGAAACTGACCACCAAGTTTTACGCGTCAATTTTGGCTGTGACCGTCCTGGCCTTGCTGAGCAGCGTATTAGGTTTATTCGCCACCTGGCAAATAACAATTCTGACGCGGGAAATGACTGAAGATAATCTGCCCAGCGTCCGTGAGGCCGAGAAAGTGGAAAGCTCGCTGCTCAAGCAGAGCGGGTTCGTCTACTCGTATATTCTCGATAACGGCAACCGGAATTGGCTAAACTCTTTATCATATAGAAAAAAGATTTTCCAGGAATGGCTGGTAACGGCTAAATCGACGACGCACAGCGCCGCCGAGGTCGATATTTTAAACCGGTTGGAAAATGCCTACCGCCAATTCGACGCCAAACGGGATGAAGCAATTGCGCTCTACGACAAGGGCGATGCGGCAAAAGCCAAGCAAGTCCTGCTCGAAGATTTAAATCCCCTGCGCAATCAGGTTTTTAACGCGTGCGAGGAATTCATCGAGTATATCGAGCACTACATCGACACGGCGACTGCTAGCGCCGAAACAAGGACCAGCCGTCTCATGTGGATCGTAGGTATTTTCCTGGGATTAACGGTCGTTTCGGGATG
>JBEKGL010000550.1:0-3052 GCA_050012815.1 Thermoguttaceae bacterium | reverse complement strand
CGCCGAACCGGACTGCCGCTCGATGATGAACGTGCCCTTCAAACTGGCCAAGACGGAATTGGAAGAACCGTTCCTAAAGCAGGCGGCGGCACAAGGACTGTGCGAATTGAAAGGCCATCGGTCGGTGGGTGGTTGCCGGGCCTCGATCTACAACGCCATGCCGGTGGAAGGAGTCAAGTTGCTTCGCGATTTCATGGTCGAGTTCGCCAAAAAGAACGCATAAACGGAGCAATATACATCTCGTTCCCACGCTCCGGCGTGGGAACGTCGCTAATGGATGCTATGCTGTCCGGTGCGCTATGACATCCACTTGAATTTCGCGATCCAGCAAGATCACTGGAGTGTTTCCACGGAGGACCGTGGGAATAAGTGGTCTATTTGTCCACCCAGGCCCCCGGTGTGTTCACCGGGGGATAAATAATTAGCGGGGGCTAAATGAAAGTAAATTCGATACGAACGTTTCGAAGACCAGGGCAATCAAAACCGCCGTGAGGAACAATCCCCAAAGACTTTTGCCTTCCCTAAGCCAGGCGAAAGTGGCGGAAAGGTCGTCCGGATTGTCGGCGAAGATCAAAGGTGTTTTTGCGAATTTATTTTGCAGCTCTTCCCGTTCGATTTTTGCCGGATCGAATTCTTCCGGATCGACGTTTACCGCGTATGCAATCGGCCCTGCCCGACCCGCGTCGAGCAGGCGTAAAAGATAGATGCCGATTTCGTACGTGTCGTCATAGCGGAATATCTGCCCCTTTCCAATTGTTCCCTCTCCCGACCAACCTTCGGTTTGTCCCCGGAGAGGGTTAGGGTGAGGGCTTTTTTCATTCTTCTCTTCCATGGATTCAGTCGTAAGCCGCATGATCTCGCCCGCGGGCGTGAGCACTTCCACGCCGATGGGCTGCCGTGCCTTTTCGAATTTCAGCACAAGTGGAGCGCCCGCCAGTGCCGTGCGATGCGCTTGTTCGATGCCGGATAGTTCGAACGTCAGCCGGGCGATAAGCGGCAAAAATATGGGCCTAAGCGGCAGGTTCGTCCAACCGACGTGCACACCGGTTCCCAATATTAACACGTTGCCCTGTCCGACGTTGCGCATTGCTAAAAGCGGTTCGCCATCGTCCAATCGGGCAAGAATCCGCGCCTCTACATTCTCGGCGGCAGCCATGCGCACGTGCTTGTAAACCAGCACCGACTCGTACAGCGAGGCCGGCTCGGCCAGACGGCTAAGCGGCGGATATTGCTTGTCGAGAAAGTTTATGTGCCAACTGTCGCGATTGTCTTCCGCCGCGGGCGTGCGAACGTCCAGAAGCGGCGCGGGCAGCAATTGATCGTGGGCCTGCTCGTTCATCCTATTGTACGCCTGGGGATCGACGTTATCGCCGGCGATCCACACCAGGTTGCCGCCTTCGGTCACGTAGTCGCGCAGTCGCCGGGCCGCGTCGGCATCCGGCGCGGGCAGGTTCACGCAAAAAATCACCTTGTAACTTCCAAGTGGTTCGTTCGGCAGATCAGCGGCGAGCAGCGTGCTGGCGTGAATGGCCCAACCGATGGATTGGCCCGCCGACAGGGCGTTTTCCAGATAAAACGCATCGTCCAGGTATGGAATATCATGCCGTTTTTCCTTGACCACGGCCACGGAAACGCTTTGGCCGACTTCCTGGGCGAAAAAGCGGCGGTCGTCGTATTTCGAGCCGTCTTCGCCGGCCAGCCGGACCTCGCCGCGATGCAGGCCGCCGCTTTTAAACGTGAAATGAAAATCGTATTTCACCCGACCCTGGGGCGGAAGATCCAACTGTGGGCTGCTCGACTCTTTATTGCCGTCGACGTATAATTCGGCCACGCGCTGCTGCGAGACCGATGATGTATTGAGGAGTTCGGCTGATGCCTTAACCGGCAGGCCCGCCACCGGCGCATCGGCCTCCAATTCGAGGCCTTGCACTGCCACGTCGGGCTTTGGGGCGCGGTTGCAATCGATAAGAATTATGGGGATCTTTAGCGTCTCATCATCAGCGGCCGCCGCGGCGTCTTTCCAATTATCCCAAGAGACCTTTTGCATATCGGTAATCACGTAAATATGCTTGTAATGCGCGGTGGATTCGGCCAACAAGGCCCTGGCTCGTTGGAGTTGGTTGGCCAGATCGGCCCGCTGGTAACTGACGCGCGATTGGGTCAATATCTGGCGGATTTGTTCTTGCGTGCGGAACAACTTGCCTAATTCCGGATAGGGCGGCCCGCCGGTTAAGAACAAGGCCGCCTCGTCGCCGTCTTTCAGTTCATCGAGGATTTGCACGGCCGCGGCCGAGGCGGTGTCGAAACGGGGCCGATCCCGATCGATCATGCCCATGCTCGCCGAATTATCGAGAATAATGGCCGCCGCCGAATTCGCCCCTCCCCAAAGCGAGCTTAAACCGCTGAGAGTGGGTTTGGCCAGTCCGGCGGCGATCAATAACAAAACCGCCGCCCTTAAGACCATCAGCAAAATGTCGTGGATGCGTTTTTTGCGCCGGGTTTTTTGCACGCTAAGTTGCAAAAACCGCAAAGTGCTAAAAGGCATGTCCTTAGCCCGTTGCCGATTGATCATGTGCAGCACCACCGGTATGGCGGAGGCCAAGGCTGCAAGCAGAAATAGGGGGGCGGCAAAGGACATGAGATAGTTTTCAGTTATCAGTTTTCACTTATCAGTTGGCTTTTGCGGATTTTAGAATCGAGGTTCCCTCTCCCTCCGGGAGAGGGCTAGGGTGAGGGTTGTTGGCCGAAAAACGGCTTGCGTTGCTAGTGGTTCTTTTCCCGCGCCCTCACCCCCTGCCCCTCTCCCAAAGGGCGAGGGGAAAAATTTTCAAAACTCCAGTTATCAGTTTTTCTCGTTTCCATGCTCGGGCCTGGGAATGCAAATTATTTTTGTCGATTTCTCGAACTTATATATCGCGTCAACATGAAATCGTAGGGCGTCGATGTGTCCGACAGTACGTAGTCGATCTGGGCCTCGGCGCAGGCGCGGCGGTAGGTCTCGATGAACTCGCCCATTTGTTTCCGGTAAACGTCGCGGACATATGCCGGATCG
>JBEKGL010000549.1:0-3052 GCA_050012815.1 Thermoguttaceae bacterium | reverse complement strand
CGATGCTGGTCGATGCCAAGGTATAACATCTCTCGGTCCTCCTGTCGTGGTTTTGATGGGTAAAACATTACTACATCGTTTATACCACCAGGAGGACCACTCTTTCATAGAATCAGAATTCCTTCCCTGTCCCCGGAATTCCAAAATCGGAATGTTTAAATAGGAGTATTAAACCATGAGGAAATATGTATTGTCGTTTTTCATTGTTCTGGCAATTGCGTCTATTTCGTTTGGACGCGAACCGGAATTACTTCATACACTGAAGGTTCATGATGCTAGAGTTATTTTACTTGCATTTAGTCTGGATTGTAAGACGCTTGCTTCGTCAACTGAGGGAGGCAATGTCCAACTATGGGATGTGAACGCCGGTAAAAATATATGTGTCTTATACAAAGGATCGGACTGTTGCGATGCTTTGGCATTCAGCCCCGATGGCAAGATATTGGCCGGTGGAAGTGATTGTAAAATACTCTGGCTTTGGGATCCGATCAAAAAAGAGGAAATCGCCAAATTTACGACGCATAGTATGTCACATTCCCGTTACAGTTCCGCATTTGCATTCACACCGGATGGCAAGACAATTCAAACGTGGAACAGCGATTATGACGGTAATTTGGAGTCGATCACATTCTGGGACGTGGCCACGCAAACGAGGACTGACGAGGTAAAATTGCAGCCCGGAATATACAGAAGGATGGCATTCAGCCCCGACTGCAAGATCTTCGCGGCAGTATTTGGTGATATTCCAATAATCACCATGCCAGATTCTACTATTTATATCCCTTCAGTAATCAAGTTGTATGAGACCGCCACGGGCAAAAAATTAAACACGCTTAAAGGGCGCGGCAATAACGTTGATTACTTTATATTCAGTCCTGATGGAAAAACACTTGCCGCACAGTCTGAAGGCATCTCTTTCAGGAATGCGGATAATACCAGTGATATACAGACTCCTGGAATGCTGGAATTATGGGATGTGAAAACAGGCAATAATCTTTTAACAATCAAAGAAGGTACGGAATACATCCGGGCATTGGCCTTCAGCCCGGATGGCAAAATTCTGGCCTTGGGACATTTTGAAGATCCGATTATTGAACTACGGGACGTGTCTTCCGGCAAGATAATAACTTTACTAAAAGGCCATGAAAATGAAAATGACGGCATAATGTGCATGTCATTCAGTCCGAATGGAAAAATGCTTGCCTCGGGACGTAGCGACGGAACAATAGAGATCTGGGACATTCAAGGCTTGGGAATAACGGGCAAGTCTCCTTCGTCAACCGTTAATGCACCAGATGCGAAAACTGCTAAGCAAATAAAGAAGGTAAAATAGGCCTCGGGCAATATGATAAAAGGATTAAAGGGGTCGGGAGTCTTTGTTTGGAAAGAATAAAGGTTTTTAGGGACACAAGTAAGAACTGATGGTTGCATTTGCCGGACAATTCGGCACGGACGACGCTGTGACCGATTACACTTAACCGAGTTCCGGAAACAGCATACGTAACTATTCGGCTGGCATCATGATCCGAAACGGATATTAAAATCCTTTAAAAGAACTGCATCCCCTTTTTCTTCTGTCCCCTGCTCACTACCGCATACAGTCTAAAGCACTGTTCATCTTGATATAGCGTATTGAATCCCTGAAAAATTCACCGGCCGCAAGCGGCCGGGCTAAACGGCTGCTACTTCTTCCTAAGCACATCTCTAAAGCCTACTTATTTCCGCCGCCGCGGGCGGGAATCTTCAATTCCACGCCTATGGGCAATAATTCCGGATCGGCGAGCACGTCCCGGTTGGCCGCGAAGATCTCCATCGCCCGAGCGGCCGTGCCCAAATATCGAGCGGCCAAATCGCCCAGGGTGTCGCCGTCAACAATTTTGTGAACATGCGGTCCGTCGGCCGGCCGGGCCACGATCGGCATCATGTCCGTTGGCATGCCCCAACGCGCACTGTTCGTCTGGGCCGCGGCAGGATAACGCGGCGGTAAATCGGGCGCTTGTTGCGAAGCGCTAAGCGGGGAAAGAACGGTCGGACCGCGCGATGAAGTTGACAAGGCCGCGGATTTTTGTCCCGCCGACAACACGGAAAAAGGGGCCTGTTCTTGCGAATCAGAGGCAAACGGCGGTTGCTGCTGATGTTGCAAACTAAGCGGGGTATTCATCTGG
The DNA here is from genome assembly GCA_050012815.1 of Thermoguttaceae bacterium. Lineage (GTDB taxonomy): Bacteria > Planctomycetota > Planctomycetia > Pirellulales > Thermoguttaceae > JBEKIK01. The sequence continues at coordinate 887 of JBEKGL010000549.1, read as the reverse complement.
TGCATTGTCCCGGGAGGCACGGAAAAAACCGGCTGAAAAACAATGGCTATAAATACGCCGCCTATCAGCACGCTGATCGCTAAAGCCACTTTGACTGCCGGATCTTTCATGATTCGATCCTGCTCTATGCTGGACTGTATAATCCCTGACCTCCTTGCAGGGGACCCCCGCGGTTAGGTATGGACAACGTCAAGGGCCGTTCCCTCCCGGCCCTCTAATCGTCCAGTAAATCAAATATCGGGGTAAACGTGCGGTTTGTTCAAAGAACTGACGCCAACTTGCCTTGTTGCGCCGCTGGGCGGTACGCTCCTGCCGACTCTGGCGAACTTGCGGCTGTGAGTCCGCGAAAACCTTACCGGCCTTGCGGAATGTCGCAATTGAAAGGATTACTTCGCCCGCGATAACTTTTCATAAAGCCGCGACCGGCGGTCGCGGCTTTATGGATTGAGCGGTTGTCCGGGCAGTTCCAGCTTTTTGCTTTCCAGCCCCAACTTGCCGAGCAGGTAATAAAGCACGAATCCCACAATGAACGCGGTCACTGGCGGAACCGGAACCATGCCGCGGTAATTGGCCATTGCCGGAACCCAGTCTGCCACTAAATCAAACGCCCCCACGGCAAAACCCGCGATCCAGGAGATCCATCCGGCCGGATTGAATCCAGCCCTCGGCCCCGCCCATTTCCGCCCGGATAGCAGATAATCGGCCGCCATCGCTCCGCACACCGGGCCGAAGGAAGCCCCAATAAAATTGAACATTTCGGTGGCATTGCCGGCCCAGCCGATTACAGCCAGGAAAATGGCCGCAATAGTGCCTATGCCGCAGGATATGAACGGATTAACCTTGGGCAAAGTGGTTTTAAAGCTGTTGGCCGCTATGAACGACGAGAA
>JBEKGL010000548.1:0-3053 GCA_050012815.1 Thermoguttaceae bacterium | reverse complement strand
TTTGCTTAAAGTGCCGAGAGTTTTTGTTAACGATCGGACAAATCAAGTCTATCGCCGTGATATTTTCGATCTTGTCCTGGATATTCAAGTGGATTTGGCCTATTATGATCCGCCTTATGGATCGAACAACGACAAAATGCCGCCGTCGCGGGTGCGTTATTCATCATATTACCATCTTTGGACGACAATTTGTCTTAATGACAAACCGGAATTATTCGGAAAAGCCAAACGCAGAAAAGACACGTCGGATACGATCTCCGCGTCGATCTTCGAGGAATTTCGTAAAAACGACAATGGAAGTTTTATTGCCGTCGAAGCCATTGAGAGGTTAATTCGCCTCTCCGCCGCGAAATGGATAATACTATCTTACAGTTCCGGCGGCAGGGCGACCGCCGAGGAGTTAAACGACGTACTGCGAAACAACGGCAACATTCTCGATGTCATCGAGGTGGATTACAAAAAAAACGTCATGTCCGGAATGAAGTGGACCAACCAATGGGTGCGGGACTCCCAGAAACCAAATCGCGAGTTTCTGTTTTTGATAGAAAAATAGGGAAACTGCGGTCCGCGAATAGGGGATTTGGGATAGCAAAAAATGTAGGGGTATGAGATCGGTGGTAGGTGGTAGGTGGTATAAAAACGGATTTATGTTATAGTTGGGTTTGTTTATTGAAATGACCGCAATATGTAGGGTGCGTGAAACGCACCATCCCCTACGGATTGCGGTGCGTTACACGCACCCTACAATAATTCACAACCCCCGATCCCTGTCCCCTGATGAATAACGATCTTTTTGAAAGCAGCGATAGTGTCCGTCATGCCCTGCCGCTCAAGTACGCGCAGTATGTAACGTTCGACGAACCGATGGAATTGGAACTGGGCGGGCGTTTGCCGCAAGTGACGGTCGCTTATGAGACCTACGGCCGGCTGAACGGCCGGGGCGACAACGCGGTGCTGATTTGCCACGCCCTGTCCGGCGATTCGCACGTCGCCCGCCACGACGAGGCCGACGATCCGGGCTGGTGGGATATAGTTGTCGGGCCGGGCAAGGCCATCGACACCGACCGCTACTTTGTCGTCTGCGCGAACATTTTAGGCGGCTGCCGCGGCACCACCGGACCGAACAGCGTCAATCCCGAAACCGGCCGGCCCTATGCAGCCGACTTTCCCGTGATTACCGTGGGCGACATCGTCGAGTCGCAACGGCGCTTGATCGATCACTTGGGCATAAGCCGGCTGCGCGCGGTCGTGGGCGCATCGCTGGGCGGGAATATGGTGCTGACCTGGGCCACGCGTCACGGCGAGCGGCTGGCCGGGGCAATCACCGTCGGCACCTCGGCGCGGCTGACCAGCCAGGCCATGGCCTTCGACATAGTCGGACGCAACGCCATTATTCGCGATCCCGCCTATCACAACGGGCAATACTACGATCAAGGGCAGAGCCCGGTGGTGGGTTTGGCCATCGCGCGCATGTTGGGACACATTACCTATCTTTCCCTCGAAGCGATGACGCAGAAATTCGACACCCTCAGGCTCGCTCCCCGCGAGGTCCAAACCCAATTCGAAACCAAATTCTCCGTAGGCTCATACCTGGCGTATCAGGGCGACCGCTTCGGCGAACGCTTCGACGCCAACAGCTACATTACCTTGACGACGGCCATCGATCTCTTCGATCTGGGCAATACAACCCAACAGTTAGTCGAAGCCTTTCGGCCGGCAACGTGCCGCTGGTTGATGATGAGCTTTACCAGCGATTGGCTTTTTCCGCCCTTTCAGACGCAACAGATGGTCGACGCTTTGATAGCCGACGACAAACCGGTCAGTTATTGCAACGTGCGGACCGACTGCGGCCACGATGCTTTTTTGCTGCCCAACGAGTTGAAAACATACGGCGAATTGATAGCGGCATTTTTGGCGAACCTGGACATCTACTTTCCTCTCCCCTTGGGAAACACTTCCTCCCCTTTCCCCTTGGGAAACATTTACTCCCTTCTCCCCTTGGGAGAGGGCCGAGCTAAGGGCGGCCCTTTGGCAGCGACCGCCGTCGCACAGCCGGAAGGCGAATCGCGCTCGCACGGCCCGATGAGCATCTTTCACCATCACCGCCTGGATTACAACACGATTTTGGAATTGATTCCGCCTGGATCCAGCGTGCTCGACCTGGGTTGCGGCACGGGCGGATTGCTGGCCCGCTTGCGCGAACGCGGCCCATGCCGCGTGATGGGCATAGAACTGGACGAACAAGCCATTGTAGCCTGCGTCCGCCGCGGTTTGGACGTTGTCCAGGCCGATCTGAACCAGGGGCTGCCGGTCTTCGCCGACGGGCATTTCGATTTCGTCGTACTTTCGCAAACCCTGCAAACCGTGATGGACGCGCCGCGAGTGCTGGCCGACATGCTCCGCGTGGGACGCAAAAGCATCGTCAGTTTCCCCAACATCGCTTACAAAAGCCACCGCCGCCAACTGAACGAAGGCTTTTCTCCACACGGCCACGCCCTGCAAAATTTCCGCTGGTACGAAACGCCCAACGTCCGTTTTCTATCCATCGCCGATTTCGAGGAGTTCTGCCGCGAACATCGCTTCAACATCCTCCAACAAATCGCCCTGGACACCGAAGCCGAAGTACAGGTACAAGACAATCCCAACCTAAACGCCGATCTGGCCATAGTCGTGCTGGGTAAGTAATGCCTTTAACATCATATTCCGCCGGAGTACGTTCATGTCCAAGGACATTACCAAGTTGTTGAACGAGTGGATGTACGAACCGGACGAGGTAATGGTCCGCATCGTGCCCGGCGAGGACGGGCGGAGCAAGATCCAACTGCGGGTCGATCTGGGCCTGCTGCAAATGGAGATGGACGGCCGGCCCGACGGCGTCCGGCCCGAGGGCTGCGAGTCCTGGCTGGATTATTACGAACATAAGCAGCGCTCGCACGACGAGGCCCATCCCGACGGTCCGCCGCTGGAGCTAAAGCCCGAGGACTGCGCCCGGCTGTGGCGCGAGAGCGTTCAGTATTATCATCGCTACTTGAGTTTTTGGCACTTGGATTTAT
>JBEKGL010000547.1:0-3059 GCA_050012815.1 Thermoguttaceae bacterium | reverse complement strand
CCGGGATTGAAAACCGGTCTTAAGTCCCCGCTCCCGACCAACCTTCGGTCGGTTCCTGGAGAGGACTAGGGTGAGGGCCGTTGTAGATTGAGCAATTCGTTTCTTGAATAAAGTCCGAGTTTACTTGGTTTTTCCCTGCGTGCTTTTCCGTGCAATGTTTACCAGCGATCGCAAGGCTTGATTTACCGATTTGGAATCGGGAAATATTTTTGCCAATTCGGCGTCTATTACCGCTACATTACTCCCTTCCATGAAACGTTTATAATACTTGCCGCGGACGCCTCGGCTGAAATCGTATTCCTTGAGCATCTCTGGGGCTTTTTTCGTTTTAGTTGCTTTCTTCATATTTCTTCCTTTCCCGCCGTGTAGCGAGTCGTGCACTAATAATACGTATATTATTTCCTCTTTCCGCAAAAACTACAACCAATAATCTATCTTTATTAGAATGACCTAAAGTGACGAACCGATCCTCGTCATTAGAATGGAGCGGATCGTCGATTGTTATTGCCAGGGGATCGCCAAAAACACTACATGCCTCATCGAAACTTACTCCATGTTTTGCCATATTTCGTCTGGCTTTATTGTCGTCCCATTCAAATATAAAACCCATCACCCTTTCCTATCAATAAAATATGTTTCGAGAACTGATTCTACAATGTAATTGATGTCAGGCAACCTTTGAAATTCTCTATTTAAACCATGTCACAATGAACCAAACACCTATAACGAAGATGAAGAGTAAGATAGAACCAACAACTCCACAACCCAATAATGCAATTCGATCCAGCAATCCGCTTGATTTTTCCCAATTAGGCGGGTACTGTTTGTGGAAATCGGCGGCATTTCTTTTTAACTCTTTCAGCCTGGATTTTATATGTGGCGATAGTGGATGATAACGACTCCAACTGTCAAGGGCTTCAACAATTAATATTGGATTATCGCCTAGCGAATGCTCAAATTCCTTGCAGGCAGTAATCATTTGCTCGGTTGGGTTTTCAATAAGATACCAATAGCGTCCAGCCATGGCGTGAAACCCAAGTTCCCAATATAAATCGCCTATTTCTTTTGGTGATTCATCGCTTGGTGGAAATGTTAAGAATAGCGATAACAGTTTTTCTTTTGCTTCTTCTGTTCTTCCCTCGCTTATCAAAGACCGAATAGAGACAAGTTCTGCTTCATGTGTTTGTTGACGATTTTCCATGAAAACTAACAAAAATAAAATAGCGGACTGTTGTTAATGCAAAATCCTTCCTTCGTTCTTTTCGAGTCCTTCGTGGATAAGAAGATTATGCTGTTGGCTGTGTGGCAGGTGATTTTGCCGCCCGGTTTCTCCGCCAGGGCCAGCGCAGGTCGTAGACCGCGGTCAGGGCCACGCGGTCTTCCAGATTGGGGCGGAAGATCGTCAGGATCAGAAGTGGCAGGTACCAGGCGATGTATAATCCGCCGTTGTTGGCGTGCCAGAATTGTGTGGCCAGCATTACGGCCGCCGAGCAACTCAAGAGCGTGCCCAGATTCTTTTGCGGCGGCCAGAGTGCCAGGCTGCAACACAGGGCCACAAAAGCCGCCAGCACCGGATAGCGGAAGGCCTTTTCGTGGAATGCCCAAAAGCCCGAGGAGACCACTTCCAACGGATTGCGAAATCCCAGCATCAGGCGCAATTGCGGCCAGAATGTTTCCCAAGTGCCAGTGCTTATAGCCAGCCAGGCGATCATGATTGCCAGCGCCAAAACCACGCCGATGATGAATCGCACCACGCCGCGGCGCCAATAGAATCCGCACCACAAAGGCAGCAGGAACCAGGGATAATAAATCACGCTTACGGCAATGCCCATCAGCACACCGGCGATCATCGGCCGGCGATAGGCCGCCACGGCCCAAACCAAAAGCGCAGCCGGAACCACATGATCCACTTGTCCGGTTATTTGGCTGGTGTAAAACACGAGCAGGTAAAGCGTTGCCGCGGCCACCCCGGTGTGGATATTGTCGAAATGCCGATAGCCCACCAACACCATGCCGATGACCACGGCCAGGTGGCCCAGGATGGCAGTGCTGCGGGCGGAGGCCACCTGGATTTCCTGCCGGCGGAAGACTTCGGGCTGGGTGCCGTCGACGGGTATCATGGCCTTGCTGGAAAAGCCGGCGAATTGATAGAAAAACGACAAACCCGGATTGGGCTGGGCCGGGGCCGCCTGCTTGGCCAAATACGATTCCAATCGTTCGGGCGGACTTTTCACGATGTTGGCCATCAAAAAAACCAACAGCGCCACGCCCGTAAAGGTCAGTCCGCTTACCGAAAGATTCGGCTCCAACAGCGGACGGCGGACCATGATCGGATCGATCAACAAGCGGATCAAGAAGAATCCGCTGATTCCGAACAGCCACACGTATCCGCCTTGCACCTGCCCGGGCGCATGGTTCGCCAGGCCGTAATATATTAGCAGCAAGCCCGGCGAAATGCCGATCAAAGCCACGAGGTCCAAGTTCCGCACGCTCCAGAAGCGATGGAACTTGAAATACATGCCAATCATCAACAGCGACGACAAATAGGCCCAGGTCGTCGGGTTGAGTTTATAGTCGAAAAGTATTTCCTGCATCGACCGTTGTGTGGGGTTTTTTGTTTGATAATATACGGCAACTTGAAAAGTAGGCCGCATACACCGTGCGCGGAAACGGCACACGGGGCGTGCCGTCTACATAATAATATTGGATTCAATATACCAAGATATCTGATCCGGGGTAGTTTGCAACCCCCCCCGCTTTATCATGCCAGGCGCTGGGTTGCCTCGTCGGCCCAGGGACTATCCGGGGCCAAGGCCAAAAAACGTTCCCAATGCTCGACTGCGCGGACGCTCTGGCCGATTTCGTCGAGCGTGCGGGCCAGGTGGTAGTGCACGTCGGCATAATCGGGATGAAAACGCAGCGCCCCTTCAAATGCGGCCACGGCCAATTCGCGCTGCCCGGTCTCGGCCAACACGCAGCCCAGGTTAGCCCGGGCTTCGACATAGTCCTCATCGAGTTCGATTGCCGTGTAATAGCGTTCCCGCGCCCCGCAAAGATCG